>PUOZ01000243.1 GCA_003553165.1 Thioalkalivibrio sp. | reverse complement strand
GTTCACCGCGCCGGTTCACGCTGACCATCCCCAGCGACATCCTCTACGAGTTCATCGACGAGGTCCGGCGCCGGATCGACCGCGGCCTGCGTATCGCCGAAGAGCACACCAAGCGCGCGGGGGCGGCCGCGGACATGCCCCCCGAGATCATCACCCAGTTGCGCGAACGTTTCCGGGAGGCGATGCGCAAGGGCCTGGTGGATTCCCGCGAGGACGTCGATGCCGTGCTGCTGGCGCTGGAGCTGGACGCCGAACTCGCCAGCGCCGACCAGGGCATGCGCAAGCTCGGCAACCGGATGGGGATCAAGCTGGTCACGGCCGACTACCTGCGCCGGGTCATGGAGAACCTGGCCGAGGCCGATTCTGCCAGGGGTGCCGGCAACTGACCCGAAGCGGCAGCCCGGCTCAGTCGAACTGGATTGCCCCCGACAGGGCCGTGGACAAGGTGCCGGTCATGCGATCGAAGACGCGCTCGAACGCAACGACCCAGTAGCCGTCCTCCTCGCGCGGCGTCCCCGGGGCCATCCGTACGCGCTGCCCTCCGGTGGCCGCCATGTGTGCGATGAAGTGCATCGCATTGCGGCGTTCCCGGAAGCGGCAGCGGTAGCGGTGACCCACCCGCCCGCTGGCGCGGCTGCGTTCGACGGCTTGGTCCAGCCCCGAGAGGAATGCGCGCCCCAGGCTGCGTTCCAGTTCCGGGTCGCCCTGCTGGCCGTGCTCGGTGACGAACAGAGCCAGGCGCATCAGGCGGTTGGTGAAGTACTCGGGAGGCAGGTCCAGCAGTTGTCCGCTGCAGACGTGGATGTCGGTGACGTTGGAGCGCCCGGTCACGTACTTGGCGCGGGTGTCATCGAGCTCGGCCTTCAGCACGAGTCCCTCCGCGCCCTCGCCATCCAGTTGCAGGATCAGGGCGCGCAGCGCCTCCGTGTCCGCAGGGCGGAAGCGTCCGAAGATGCGCGTGGCCGGCAACCCGTGCCGTTCGAACAGGCGCATCTTCTCGTTCTGCGGGAGGAATCCGGGTCGGCCCGCGCGCATCATGTCGAACACGAAGAGCTGGACGTCGTGTTCGATGTGCGGGGGCGATCCCTCGAGGTAGGGGTTGTCCGGTCCGGCGATCTCGGCGCATAGCACCAGGTCCGGCTCGGCATCGAAGACCGACAGTGGCAGGAGGTCGGGCAGGCGGTCGGTGCTGAACGCGCAGACGAAGCCGCCGCGGCTGAAGGCGTATACGCGGCCCGCGTGGCGCAGAATGCGCACGTTGTAGCCGTCGACCTTTTCCTCCGCCCAGAAGTGGCCATGGAACTGCTCGCGCAGCCCGGCGGACAGCGAATGAATGCGCGCGATCGACGGGTAGCCCGGGATCACGAGTCCATCGGGCAGGAGCACGCTGCCTCTGGGATGACCGCCGAACGCTTCCGTCAGGCGGGCGTACTCGAGATCCTCGAAGTGGTGCTGCTCCGCGCGTCCCTGGTTCAGCGCTTCGATCACTTGCTCGCGGTCCATGCCTCAGTGTAGTGCCTGTTCTACCGTGTTGGCACCCCTGCGGGAAAGCCCCGCCCGAAAGCTGCCCGAGTCCCGAAGCCGGGTCTGGGGCGTCGTGCCGTTCCACGCTTGCCGCGGCCTGCTGCCGTGCCCCGCGCAGGGTGGTAAACTGCGACTGTCAAAAATGGCAGGTGAACTGACATGAGCAAACCCGGCGCTGCTGCAGGCGGAATGCCCCCCGAGGCGGCCGCTCTGCTGGATGTCTACCACGAACCGGCGGTCATGCTGGACCTCGACTATCGGATCCTGGCCGCCAATACCGCCTACACGAAAATCTTCGGGGATACGCCGGTCACCGGGCGCCGGCGCTGTTTCGAGGTGTCGCATGGGTATGACGTGCCCTGTGACCAGGCGGGGGAAGAGTGTCCGCTGCGCGCGACCGTGGCGTCCGGACAGGTGACCCGGGTGATGCATGTGCATCACACGCCGCGCGGCGAGGAGCACGTGGATGTCGAGACCCGTCCCGTCGCCGGAGCGGACGGCGATACGCGCTACATCCTGGAGATCATGCGGCCGACCCGGCTGGCCAGCGCCGAGCCCAGTGCCGATCGAATGGTCGGTCGGTCAGCGCCGTTCATGCGCATGCTCGAATTGATGCATCGAGCCGCACCCAGTGAGGCGGCCGTGCTCCTGCTGGGGGAGACGGGTACCGGCAAGGAGATGGTCGCCCAGGCGATCCACGAATCCAGCTCCCGTGCCGGCGGGCCGTTCGTGCCGGTGGAGTGTGCGGGACTCACGGAATCCCTGTTCGAGAGCGAACTTTTCGGGCACGAGAAGGGTGCCTTCACTGGTGCCGCCTCGCTCAAGACCGGGCTGGTCGAGTCCGCGCGCGGCGGGACCCTGTTCCTGGACGAGGTCGGCGACATCCCCATGTCCATGCAGGTCAAGTTGCTGCGCCTGCTCGAGACCGGGCGATTCCGGCGCGTCGGCAGCACGGCCGCGCTGGAGGCGGACTTTCGCCTGATCTGTGCGACCCATCGGGACCTCAAGGCGCAGGTCGCCGCCGGCGAATTCCGGCTCGACCTCTATTTCCGCATCAGCGTGTTTCCGATCCCGTTGCCTCCCCTGCGCCAGCGCAGGGACGACCTGCCACTGCTGGTCCAGGCCCTGCTGAGCCGGCTGCCTTCAGCCAGGGGCAAGCGGCTGGCGCCCGCTGCCTTCGCCGCACTGAACGCGATGGACTTCCCCGGGAACATCCGGGAACTGCGCAATGTGCTCGAGCGCGCGAGCCTGGTCGCGGACGGGGACGAGATCAATGCCCAGGATCTGGCGCTGGAGCTCGCATTCCAGCCAGCTATGGATGGCTGCCTGCCGGGTGATGACGTGGTCCCGCTGGCGGAACTGGAGCAACGTTACCTGGCACGGGTAGCGGCCGATTTCCCCGGTGATCGCCAAGAGCTCGCGGGCAAACTGGGCATCTCCGAGCGTACGCTCTACCGCAAGCTGCAGCGCATCGAACGGGATCGCCCCGGCCGTTGAACCCGGGTGGTCCCGACCCGCCCGCGCATGCGCCAAAATTGGGCGCTTACTGCCAGAGAGCGTCAGCGGACTGACAAATGTGGCGCCAATGTTGTGCGTTGTGCACAAAAGATACACCTGTATGCCTTGGGGAAAATATGCTGATAAGCCAACATAAACAGTCAGCTATCGTGTTCTTCGAGACTTGGCGTAAAGATGGCACGGAAAATGCTTTGTCTTCGGCGAGACAGTTTTCGCCCGCGGGCGAACCTTCAACCTCGGAGAGAAGCATGAAAATTCTGGTTGCCTCGGGTATGGCCTCGTTGACGATCGTCGGAGCGATGCTGCTCGCCTATTCCATCTGATTGCGCGGGCCTGCTGTTTGCGCAGGCCTGCCGGGCGCAACGGCATCCCCAACCGCCGTAACGCTTTTGCAGTAGTTGCGCATGCGCGAATCTCCTCCATCGCGCCTTGACCGCCCTTCGGGGCGGCTTTTTTTCGCCTGATCGGGCTGCGCCCCCGGCATCCTGCTGCTACCCTTCGCATGCATGCCCCGGCGGCGCCGGGGTCCCGCATCGTGAGCCCGCCTCGGGTTTGCCATGCTCCAGGCGAAGGACACCAACGGAATGGCAAGAAGGCTGTCGGTGATACGTGCGGCGAAGCTGGCGGGGGTTACACGCGCCGAGCTGCAGTCGCGGATCAAGCGCGGGGATCTGCCCAGCTTTGACGGCATGATTGGGGTCGAGGACCTGATGGCGCTGTACCCGACGACCCGCCTGACGGACGATCGCGCGCTGGAGCGGGTGGAGCAGATCAAGGCCGATGCGCTGGGCAAGGACATCGCCGGCCGCAACCTTCCCGAACCACGGGTTCTGGCGCGGCGCCTGTCGATTCTTGGCCAGCAATTGACGCGTGCCCGGCAGCAGGCCGAGCATTACGCTGGTGCGTTGGAATCGCTGGAGACGCGCCTGCGGGAGCTGGAAAAGAGCCCCAATGAAGAGACTCGAGAGGTGGTGCAGGACATCAAGCTCGCCCTGCAAAGCGCGCTGCATCACGAGCGGGTCGAAGGCTATGCCTCCGGGGCCAACGCGGACGGGGGTGTGTGGATGAGCGTGATGGCGCCGCAGGTGCGGCTGGTGCCTGACGACCACGAGTTCCTGGTCGAGGGCGCCGACACCGTGCTCGAGGCCGCGTTGCGCGCGGGGCTCTCCATCGCCTACGGCTGCAGCAACGGCAACTGCGGCGAGTGCAAGGCCCGGATCGTCTCCGGCGAAGTGCGGGAGGTGCGTCCGCATGACTTCGTGATCAACGAGCTGGAGCGGGACCAGGGATTCGCACTGCTCTGCTCTGTCGCCCCGGTGACCGACCTGGTCATCGAGGTCGGCGTTGCGCGCAGTCCGGACCAGATTTCGGTGCAGTCCATCGATGCCCTGGTCCGGGAGATCCAGCGGCCGGGGCCGCACGTGATGCTGCTCAGGGTGCAGACGCCCCGGACCCGCAGGCTGCGCTTTCTCGGCGGCCAGTATGCGCGCGTGATCGCCGAGGGCGGGGCTGTGGAGGCCATGCTCCCGCTGGCCAACTGCCCCTGTGACGACCGCAACCTCGTCTTCCATGTCGCCGAGGACCGGGACGATCCCTTCGCCCGCTATTGCTTCGAACGCATGCGCAAGGGCGACCCGGTCGCCCTCGAGGCACCCTTCGGTGACTTCGTGATCGGCGACGATGCCGAGCGGCCGCTGGTTTTTCTCGCCTGCGACACCGGGTTCGCGCCGATCAAGAGCCTGATCGAACACGTGATTGCGTTGGATCGGGTTCAGGGGATGCACCTGATCTGGTTGGCCACCGGAACGGTCGGCCAGTACCAGGACAACCTCTGCCGCTCCTGGGAGGACGCGCTGGACCACTTCCACTACCGGCCGCTGCGGGTGAATGCCGCCAGCGACCCGCAGAACTGGTCCGCGGTGCTGACCGGTAGCCTGTCCCGGCTGGATCGACCCGAGGCCCGCGACTACTACATCGCCGGGCCAGGGTACTTTGCCGACCTGGCTCTCGAGACGTTGCGGAAGCTGGGGGTTCCGGCGGAACAATGCCTGTCCCAGGCGATACCGCCGGCGGGCTGAAGCTGGCGGTGGCGCCGAATTCGCGGCCCCGGATGCGCGTTCCCGATCCGGACAGGCCGCCGCCGCGCCTGTCGATCATCATCCCCTGCCTGGATGAGGCCGCGCGGCTGCCGATGCTGCTGCAGGATCTGGCTCCGCTCAGAAGCCTGGGGCACGAAATCATCGTGGTCGACGGCGGCAGTCGCGACGGCACCCGGGAACGGGCCGCATTCGGCGCCGACCGCCTGCTGCTGAGCGCCCCGGGACGGGCGCTGCAGATGAATGCGGGGGCCGCAACCGCCCGGGGCGAAGCGCTCTGGTTCCTGCACGCCGATACGCGAGTGCCGCGCCGGGTGGCCGCGGCCGTTCTCGCGGCGCTGCGGGCGGGGCGTGCCTGGGGCCGCTGCGGTGTGCGCATGTCGGGTGCCGGCACCGTACTTTGGGCCATCGCTGGACTGATGAACCTGCGTTCCTGCCTGACCGGGATCGCCACCGGCGACCAAGGGATCTTTCTCACCCGTTCCGCCTTCGACGCGGTCGGCGGCTTCCCTGGGATTGCGTTAATGGAGGACATTGCGATTTCGCGGGCGCTCAAACGCAGCGTCGGCCGCCCGGCGTGTATCCGGCCACGTCTGGTCACCTCCAGCCGGCGCTGGGAGCAGCGGGGCGTGTGGCGCACGGTGCTGCTGATGTGGCGGCTGCGCCTGGCGTACTGGCTGGGCGCCGATCCAGCCGAGCTGGCGCGGCGCTATCGATGAGGACGCTGGTCTTTGCCAGGGCGCCGGTGGCGGGGCAGGCCAAGACCCGCCTCATCCCCGCGCTGGGCGCGCACGGCGCCGCGCGCCTGCACCGGCGCCTGGTGCGGCAGGCCCTCGCCGTGGCCTCGGAGGCCAGCCCCGGCGAGGTCGAACTCTGGGGCGCCCCGGACTGCCGACATCCCTTCTTTGCCGAGTGCGCGCGGGAATTTGGCTGCTCCCTGCACGCGCAGCCGGCTGGCGATCTGGGCGAACGCATGTGCGCGGCTCTGGGTGCGGGCCGGCCGGCCCTGCTGCTGGGCTCGGACGCGCCCCGTCTGGGCGTCGCTGCGTTGCGCAACGCGGGGCTGGCGCTGGTGTCGGGGAACGACTGCGTGTTGGTGCCTGCCCTGGACGGCGGCTACGTGATGATCGGACTGTCGGTCCCCGCGCCCGGATTGTTCCAGAACATGCCCTGGGGCGGGCCGGAGGTGCTCGCAGAGACCCGCCAGCGCTGTGTCCGACTGGGCCTGTCGCTGGTTGAGCTCGCAGCCTGTCCCGACCTGGATCGCCCCGAGGACCTGGCCCTCTGCCCGCCGCATCTTCTGGACGGCCTGCCCCTTGCGAAAGGGCGCTGACAGGGTTTCCGCGCAAAAACCCCTGTGCGTGCGCGTGGCCTTGTTCTCACTGTGCGAAAGTAGGTTAGGATATACTTATGAATAAGTTTGTCGCCTGGGTCGACCGCACACCCGTCTGGCTTTTCGTGGTCTTCGTCGCCACGCTGGGGCTCTCGCCGTGGGTGCCCGAACCCCACATTGTCGAGAAGATTCGCTGGCTGTTCCAGGGCGAACTGACCCGGCCGCTGGACATCTTCGACCTGCTGCTGCACGCAGTGCCCTGGCTCCTGCTGGGCCTGAAGCTGAGCCGGGAGGTCTGGCACGAGTATTCCCCGCGTTCCCGGGCCTCGGAGGCCGAGGACGGATAGTCAAGCCGCCTTGGCGCGCGGTTGTTCGGAGTAGATGGTGCGCGCGGCGGGCAGGGCCTGGCCGGGGGTGACCACGCCCATCTCGGCGAGCACCGTCTCCAGGCCGCCGAGGCAGAGCAGCACGTTACGTTCGTTGGCCGCGTGGCCCATCAGGCCGATGCGCCAGATGCGGCCGGCGTAGGGGCCGAGCCCCGCTCCGATCTCCAGACTGTAGCGGTCGAGCAGGGCCGTGCGCACCGCCATCTCGTCGACACCCTGAGGGACCATCACGGCGTTCAACTGCGGTAGCCGGTGGGCTTCGTCGACGAGAAAGGACATGCCCATCGCCTCGATCCCCGCCCGCAGGGCCTCGTGGTGTCGCCGGTGCCGCGCCCAACTCGCTTCCAGGCCTTCCTCGTGCAGGATCACCAGGGCCTCGTGCAGGGCGTACAGGGCATTGATCGGTGCCGTGTGGTGGTAGGCGCGCTTGCCGCCGCTCCCGACCCAGTAGCCCATGACCAGGTTGAGATCCAGGAACCAGCTCTGGACCGGCGTCTTGCGGCCGCGGATGCGCGCAACCGAGCGCTCGCTGAAGCTCACGGGTGCGAGCCCGGGCGTGCAGGACAGGCACTTCTGACTCCCGGAGTAGACGGCGTCGACGCCCCAGTCGTCGATCCGGAGCGGGATTCCGCCCAGCGAGGTCACCGCATCGACGATGCTCAGGCAGTCATGGCGGCGCGCCAGTTCGCAGAGCGCCTTCACGTCGGAGCAGGCGCCGGTCGAGGTCTCCGCGTGCACGAAGGCCAGCAGGCGCGCGTCGGGGTTGGCCCTCAGTGCGTCCTCGACCTTCTGCAGGCTGACCGGCTGGCCCCAGTCGTCCTCGACAGTGACGGCGATGCCGCCGTAGCGTTGGATGTTCTCTTTCATGCGCCCGCCGAAGACGCCGTTGATGCACACGATGACCTTGTCACCGGGTTCCACCAGGTTCGCGAAGCAGGTCTCCATGCCCGCCGAGCCGGGCGCCGATACCGGCAGGGTCAGCGCGTTCTCGGTCTGGAAGGCGTACTGGAGCAGCCCCTTCATATCCTCCATCATCGCGATGAAGACCGGATCCATGTGCCCGACGATCGGGCGGCTCATCGCCGCGAGCACGCGCGGATTCACATCGGAGGGGCCCGGCCCCATCAGGGTGCGGACCGGCGGAAAGAATGAACGGAAGGTCATGAGGCGTACCTTTTTAGGAGTTTGAGACAACCTGATGATCACGCAAGCTCTGCATGGCCTGCCCTTGTGGAAGGCGAGCCCTCTCGGCGAGCTGACGCCAGACAACCGTCGCCGGGAAGCTGGCCTCCCACAGGGGCGTCACGGGAAACCGCGGCAATCCGGCCACCTGTGCCGCTTGCGTGATCATCAGGCGAGACAATAGGGAAACCGGACGCGACCATCGGTCGCGCCCCGATCCCGGGTAGAACGGGAAAATCGCCTCGATCAGGCGCGGCCCATGACCGAGAAGCTCTTGATGAACGGCCCCGCCATGCGCGGATCCTTCAGCATGCCCTTGTAATCGCCGACCACGAACTTGATCTTGCCGGTGGTGAAGGCGGCGCCGAGGCCCATCATGCCCGGTGGCTTGGACATCCACTTGGTCCACTGGTCCTCGCTCGCGCGCAGATCCCAGTTCATTTTCTCGCCCTTGTAGGCGCCCGCTGCCGTGGCCTTGCCGTTCTCGATCGTGATCACGCCGCGCGGTGTTTCCTCACCCGGAAATCCGTAACCGATGACGCTATTGAAGTCGATCTTCGCGAGCGCATCGGAGAGCTCGGGCTCGCCGTTCCACTGCTCCTTGAAACTCTGCATCCACTCTTCGCTGAACAGGTCCGCCATGGGATTCTCCTCGTTATGTTCTTGTCGTTGTGATCGTACATGCCGCACCGATCATAAAAGAAACCGACCTCGAGCCCAAGACAGACCGGGCCCGGATGCCCTGGGCGTCATCGGTTGTTTGTTTGCCACGAAGGACACGAAGACACGAAGAAGGGCGGGAGTAAAATGGATTTGGCTAAGAGCTGGATGGCCCTGCCTGTCTCTGGATCCCAGTTTTCTCCGCAAGAATGCGATGTCCAACGTGCCCGGCCAGATCCGGGAAGCCCTGTCTTTGCCCATTAATCTCTTTCTTCGTGTCTTCGTGTCCTTCGTGGTGAATAACCCGAGGCTACCGCGTCAGACGGCGGTTAGCAGGTCCCGGACGCGTTCCAGCCGGCCACGGACGTCGTTCGCCAACTGCTCCACGCCCTCCTTGTCGACCAGGCCCATCACCGCGACCGGATCCATGAAGCCGACGGTGATGTCGCCATTGGCTTCCTCCCGCACGACAACATTGCAGGGCAGGAGCAGGCCGATATCGGGATCCGCTTCCAGGGCCTGGTTGGCCAGTTTCGGGTTGCAGGCCCCGAGAATGTGATAGGGGCGACGGTCCAGGTCCAGCTTCTTCTTCAACGTGCCGGCCACGTCGATCTCGCTCAGTACGCCGAAGCCCTCGGTGGCCAGCGCGTCCTTCACGCGGTCGATGGCTTCCGGCACGGTCGTCTTCAGGGTCACGTTGAATCCGTACATGGGTCTCACCTCGTCAATCAGTATTCAGGATGGATGAATGGATCGAGCGGCGCCCGGCCAGGGAGTCATCGCGCTGCTCTGCCAACACGCCCGATTCTGACGCACTACACTCACGGGGGCCAGGCTGCCTGCCAGCGCGTCTGGTCAATCCACAACCGTACAGGAGAACGCCATGACCGACCACGTCTACAAGACCATCGAACTCACCGGTTCTTCGACCACCGGCACCGATGAGGCGATTCGCGCGGCCGTGGCCCGGGCCGCGAAGACCATCCGCCACATGGACTGGTTTCAGGTGGTCGAGACCCGCGGCCACATCGAGGAAGGCGCCATCGCGCATTGGCAGGTGACAATCAAGATCGGTTTCCGCATGGAGGATTGACCGCGTCCCAGCTTCATGGCTTTAGTCCCGGCTGTTGCGGCGGTGTCCCGGTCCGCGGGACGCCGTAAATACATCCCTGT
>PUOZ01000074.1 GCA_003553165.1 Thioalkalivibrio sp. | reverse complement strand
GGCAGGATTCGAACCTGCGAATGCCGGGATCAAAACCCGGTGCCTTACCGCTTGGCGACGGCCCAATGAATCGTTACTTCCCCTCGCTGACTTCCCCCTCCCCGGCGTCGAGGCCGGACTTCGCGTGCCAGTCGCACAGCGGCGACCGGTTCGCCAGGCGCAGCACCCAACTGCGCCAGGGCTCGGGCTGCGCGGCCTGCGCCGCGCGGGCCGCAGCCTCGTTCGGGAACAGCCCGAACACGCAGCCTCCCGTACCGCTGAGCCGCGCCGCGGCCCCGGAAGACGCCAGCCAGGCCAGCGCAGCTTCCACCGCGGGATGGTCCCGCCGCACCAGCGGCTCGAACACGTTACGCAGCGACGAGTACCCTGAAGCCGCGATTCTCTCGGGGGGACAGTCCCTTGTCAATTCACCGGAGCGGAACATCGTCGCGGTGGAGACCGATACCCCCGGGTCGATCAGCAACGTCCAGGGGGTATCCGGCTCGACGGGGACGAGCCGTTCACCCACCCCCTCAGCCCACGCGGCGCGGCCGCGCACGAACACCGGTACGTCCGCGCCCAGGCGCAACCCCTGTTCCGCGAGCTCGTCCAGGGTAAGACCGAGGGCAAAGAGATGATTGAGCGCCACCAGCGTGGTGGCCGCATCCGAACTCCCGCCGCCCAGGCCACCCCCGACCGGAATCCGCTTGGTCAATTCGATCCTGACCCCGAATTCACGACCGGGGAACCCGGACAGCATTCGGGCTGCCCGCACGCAGAGATTGTCGTCTCCTGCCAGCGCCCCGTCGGCGTGCATGTCGAAACGGCCCGGCGGCAGCGGCGCAAAACGCAGATCGTCCTGGAGCCCCAGGAACTGGAAGACCGTCTGCAACTCGTGGTAGCCGTCCGCCCTGCGTCCGGTAATGTGCAGAAAGCGGTTGATCTTCGCCGGCGCCGGAAAGACCGTATCGAACCCGCCGATCACGAGGCGTCGACCTGCGTGAGTTGCCAACGCTGGATCATGAGCCGAAGGCGCATATCCTCGCGATGGAGCTCGACTGACATGGGCATCGCCACCGGCGCGGCCTCCTCGAAAACGCCGTACACGATCTCCCAGCCATCCTGGATGAGCCTTCGCGGCTGCCCGTCCACATCGGCGCGCAGATCGAAACCGACGCCGGGCCGGGGCATGCCCCGAACCCAGTAGTCCAGACCGCCGACGGGGATTCCGCGACCCGTGACCAGCGCAATCAGCTCGTCCGCATCGGCCGCCTCGTACCGATCCCCTTCCCGGGTAATGAGCACTGCCCGTTGGCCCCCAAGCATGAGCCGACCGCCGCCGCGTCCCATCGGACCCGACAGGTCGATCACCTGCCGCAGACCCTCGGTGCGCCAGTTGAGCTGGCCGGACCAGCTCTCGGTCGGCAGTTCGAGCGTCAGCCGCCCCACGAAGCGCCAGTGACCGACGGCCTCCAGTTCAGCCGCCCGTTCCAGGAATGCCGTCCGCGCGGCGAGCTGGTCCTCGGGCACCGGCGGGAATACCGCGCAGCCAGCCAGCCCGACCAGAAGCAGCGTCAGCAGCAACCACGTGCGCACCCTGGTTCCGGCTCCACTCGCGTGCCCCCGGTTCACCGAGGGACCCGGGGCATAATCCGAAAAGGCCCCACGCGACTCAATGCTCCAGTTCGCGCTTCACGCGTAGCAAGCGCTCGTGATCAGGATCCAGCTGCAAGGCCTCGTCGATGATCGCCCGGGACTCCTCGCGGCGCCCCAGCTCCCAGAGCACGACCGCCAGATTGCTCGCGATCTCGCCATCCGGCATCAGCCCATAGGCCCTCTCGAGCTGAACCACTGCCTCGTCCAGACGCCCCAGCCGATACAGCACCCAGCCGTAGCTGTCGACGATCGCGGCGTCGTCCGGCCGCTGCTCGTAGGCGCGCAGGATCAGGTCATAGGCCTCCTCGTAGCGGTCGGTGCGATCAGCCAGGGTGTAACCGAGGGCATTGAGGGCCGACACGTTCTCCGGGTCCGTTTCGAGGATCGCCCGGAAGTCGGCCTCCGCCGCCGGAATGTCTCCGGCGCGTTCGTGGACCAGGCCGCGCAGGTAAAGCAGCTGCTCGGATCGCGGGAACTGGATCAGGCCGCGGGCGAGACGCTCCAGCGCCGCATCGAGCTCGCCCCGTTCACGCAGGAGATTGGCCTCCCCGACATAGGCGCGCAGCGCGATGCCTTCGTCGGGGTCGTCCTGCAGGCGGGCGAACAGCTCGCGGGACGCCTCGAGTCCGTCGAGATCGGCAGCCAGGCGTGCCAGCCTCAGATCGGCGTCATCGGAATGCTGGCCCGCATCCACCGCCCGGTAGAAACGTCGCGCCGCCTCCAGATCCCCGGCCTGCTCATGCAGGCGGCCGAGATAGTAATTCGCATCGTGGATGCGGCGGCCGCTGGCCAGCAGGCGCTCCAGGTAGTCCTCGGCAAGACTGAACCGGCCGGCTTCCAGGCTGAGCAGCGCGATGGTCAGAAGCAGGTCGGCGTCATCCGGCGCCAGGGCAAGCAGTCGATCGAATTCGGGCCGGACACGTTCGAAATCCTCGGTGTCCACAAGGGCACGGGCATAGGCGAGCCGCACGTCGCGCCGCTCGGGATGAGCCTCGATCGCAGCGGCGAGCGTCGCAATGGCTGCGTCGGGATCCTCGAGCTCGGTGAGCGCGCGCGCCAGGATCATCCGCAGTGGAACCGCATCCGGAAAGCGATCCACCCCGGCCTGCGCCACGTTGCGCGCCCGGTGGAGTTCGTCGGAACGCAGCGCAAGCTCGGCATGTGCCTGCCAGGCGGCGGGCTCGTCCTGGTCAGCATCGACCAGCATCCCGAGCGTCCGCAGTGCGGCATCGCGATCCTCGGACTGCAGCAGCAGGGACACCACGACACGATAACCCTCGTCGCTGCCGATCTGTCCCACGATGCGTTGCAGCAATGCGGAGGCATCGCGCTCCCGCCCCTCGCCGACCATCAGCACCGCCGTGAGCTGCATCGCCTCCAGGCTCTCCGGCACCAGCGCCAGCCAGCGTTCCGCCGCGCCGAGCGCGCGCGGATGATTGCGTGCGAACAGCGCCAGTCGCGTCGCCCGCTCGGCGACCTCGACATCGTCGCTCAGGCGGGCCGCTTCGAGGTAGTATCGGCTCGCCTGCGCATAATCGCCGGACTGGGCTGCCATTTCCGCAGCCAGCAGACTGAACAGGATGACCGCCTCCGGATCGTCGGCAGCGGTGGGTCCGGGTATCGAGAGAATGGGCGGAACCTCGATATACTCCGTGCCCGATGCGTTGAGGTGGGTCTGGGCGCAGCCTGCGAGGATCAGCGCGGGCAATGCGACGGCGAGTACTCGCGGCATGGCAAATGGCTTCCACATGGTGTCGGGGGGTTGGACGGGTGATCAGCGCAGTGGGTTCCAACGACAATTTCGCGCCCCCACTGTATCGGATGGCGCCAGGCAGTACACTAGCCTGCTTCCGAATCGGATTTTAACGCGAAAAGACCGGCGACCATGCTCTTCACTCTTGGAATCAACCACAAGACGGCCCCGGTACAGGTGCGGGAACGGCTGGCCGTCAACGAGGTGCAGCTGGGGGAGGCGCTGGACTCCCTGCACAGTGGCGTGAGGATTCCCGAAGCCGCGATCCTCTCCACCTGCAACCGGACCGAGATCTACTTCCGGGAGCAGAGCCGGGACGGCGAGGAACGCGTGCTCGACTGGCTGGGCGGATTCCACGGAATCCAGCGCAACGAACTCGAGACGTACCTGTACCGGCATCACGACAACGAGGCGGTGCTGCACACCCTGCGCGTCGCCTGCGGTCTCGACTCCATGGTCCTCGGCGAGCCGCAGATCCTCGGGCAGATGAAAAGCGCCTACCAGCATGCCCATGCCGCCGGCACCCTGGGATTGTCGCTGGAGCGCCTGTTCCAGCATGCCTTTGCCACGGCGAAGGACGTCCGCACGTCGACCGCGATCGGCGCCAGCGCCGTTTCCGTGGCCTTCGCGGCCGTCTCGCTCGCGCGGCAGATCTTCGGCGACCTGAAGCCCCTGACCGCACTCGTCATCGGCGCCGGCGAGACCATCGAACTGGCGCTGCGTCACCTCGTGGGCCACGGCATCGGCCATGTCATCGTCGCCAACCGCACCGTGGAACGGGCACACACCCTGGGCGACCGCTTCCACGCAGAACCCATCGCCCTCAATTCCGTGCCGGAGTATCTTCACCGTGCGGACATCGTGATCAGTTCCACCGCCGCGCCGCTGCCCATCCTGGGCAAGGGCGCCGTGGAACGGGCCATTCGCAAGCGCCGCCACCGGCCGATGTTCATGGTGGATATCGCGGTGCCCCGGGACATCGAGCCGGAAGTGGCGGAACTCGAGGACGTCTACCTGTACACCGTCGACGATCTGCACGAGGTCATCAACGAGAACATGGCCTCGCGCCAGGCTGCGGCGGAGCAGGCGGAACAGATCATCGCGACACGTGCCGACGAGTTCATGCGCTGGCTGCGCGCCCGCGACTCCGTGGAAAGCATCCGACAGCTTCGCGACCAGGCCATGAATATCCAGCGGGAGGCGCTCGCCCGGGCCGAGGCCCAGCTGCGTGCGGGGCGGACGCCCGAGGAAGTGGTGCAGCAGCTCGCGCACATCCTCACCAACAAGCTGATGCACGCCCCGTGCAAGACGCTGAACGCCGCCGCGCACGACGGCGATGCCGATCTGTTCCGCGCCGCGCACCGGCTGTTCCTGCTCCCGGAAGGTCACGACGGGGATTCCCGGGACGATTCGTGAAGGAGTCGTTCCGCCGGAAGCTGGAGGGCCTGTCCGAACGCCACGCCGAGATCGCCGGCCTGCTCGCGGCACCCGAGATCGCCGCCGATCCCGATCGCTTCCGGCGGCTCTCGGTCGAGTACAGCCAGCTCGAACCCCTGGCCGGCGCCTGGAAGGCCTGGCTCGACAGCCAGCAGGAACTCGACGAGGCCCGCGCGATGCTGTCCGATCCCGAGCCCGGCGTCCGCGCGATGGCGGAGGACGAGATCGAGCGCCTGCAGCACCAGGGCGAGAGGCTGGAACAGGAACTGCAGGCGCATCTGGTACCCCCGGATCCGCACGACGAGGCCAACACCTTCCTGGAGATCCGCGCCGGGACCGGCGGCGACGAAGCCGCCATCTTTGCCGGCGACCTGCTGCGCATGTACAGCCGCTACGCCGAGCAGCGCAACTGGCAACTGGAGATCCTGAGCGCGACCGAGGGCGAGCACGGCGGTTACCGCGAAGTCATCGTCCGGGTGATCGGCCGCGGCGTGTACTCCCGGCTGAAGTTCGAGTCCGGGGCGCATCGGGTGCAGCGGGTGCCCGAAACCGAATCCCAGGGCCGCATCCACACGTCTGCCGCCACGGTCGCGATTCTGCCGGAACTCGATGCGGTGGAGATGCCCGAGATCAACCCCGCCGACCTGCGTATTGACACCTACCGCGCCAGCGGTGCCGGCGGCCAGCACGTGAACCGCACGGACTCGGCGGTGCGCCTCACCCACCTGCCATCCGGCATGGTGGTCGAATGCCAGGACGAGCGCTCCCAGCACAAGAACAAGGCCCGGGCGATGAACCTCCTTGCCTCGCGCCTCTACGAGGCCGAACGCAGCCGCCAGGCCGCCGCGCAAAGCGCCGCGCGCAAGAGCCTCGTCGGCAGCGGCGACCGCTCCGAGCGCATCCGCACCTACAACTTCCCGCAGGGCCGGATAACCGACCACCGGATCAACCTGACCCTTTACAAGCTGGACGACGTAATGGCGGGAGACCTCGATCCCCTGATCGATCCGCTGACCCATGAGCACCAGGCCGAGCAGCTCGCAGCCCTTGCCGAAGACTGAACCGACGAGTATTGCCGGGCAGGTGGCCGAGGCGCGCCAGTGCCTGGCGGCGGCCGGCATCGAATCGGCCGGACTGGAGGCCCGGTTGCTGGTCGGGCATCTGCTGTGCATGGACAGCGCCAGCATGATCGCGCACGGCGATCGCGCGCTGTCGGTCGAACAGGTTGCGGCGATCCGGCACCTGGTCGGGCTGCGCGCTGCCGGCAGACCGATCGCCTACCTCCTCGGCCGGCGCGAGTTCTGGTCCCTGCCGCTGCGGGTGGACGAGCGCTGCCTGATTCCCCGGCCGGAGACCGAGCTCCTGGTCGAGCGCGCCCTGGAGCGGCTGCCGGACCGACCGGCGCGGGCCATGGACCTGGGCACGGGTTCCGGCGCGATCATCCTGGCCCTGGCGGTGGAGCGGCCCCAGCTCGCGGCCTGGGGCAGCGACGCCAGCGCCGGCGCACTCGCGGTCGCCGCGGACAACGCGCAGCGACTGGGTCTGACCATCCACTGGTTTCGGGGACGCTGGCTGGACGCCGTCGCGCCGCGCCCGCTGTTCGATATCATCGTCAGCAACCCGCCCTATGTCGATCCCTCCGATCCACATCTGGAACACGGCGATCTCCGCTTCGAGCCACGTGCCGCACTGGTGGCCGGAGATGGCGGGCTGGCCGACCTGGCCACCATCGCGGGGCAATCCCGCGCGCGTCTGTACCCGGGCGGGTGGCTATTGCTGGAGCACGGTTACGACCAGTCAGCGGCAGTGCGCGCCCTGCTGGTACAACAGGGCTTCCTGGAAGTGGCCAGCCACCGTGATCCGGCCGGGCACGAGCGGGTCACCGAGGGCCGCTGTCCCGGCTGACGCCCGACTGCTCCCGGCTGCGGCATGCTGGGCAAATCACGCGGGGGCAACTACCATGTAGTCATGGACACGACCGTTTGCGCCCGGGAACTGGTCTTTCAGGGCCCTCATCCGGAAGCCGATCAGGCTCCCGGTGCCGCCCTGCTGCTGGCGGATTCCCCGCTGGTCTCGGAGGTGTCGGTGACCGGACCCAATCGGGTCCTCGTTCGGTACGATCTGCGCGACGTGACCTTCGCCGAGATCGAGTCGGCGCTGGAGGAACTGGGCTACCACCTCGACAACAGCATCTTCACACGGCTGCGCCGGGCCTACTACGGCTATTGCGAGGACACCCGCCGGGCCAACATGAAGATCAACCCAAACTGCTTCGGGCAGTGCGCCCGGCGTATCTTCGTGCGGCACTACCAGAAGGGCGAACACGGCTGCCGTGACCAACGGCCCTCGCACTGGCGTGCCTACTGGTGAATCCCGTGCCCGGCGCCGGTCGCCGGCCGGATCGGCCGCGATGAACGACGAACCCGAGAACGACGACCTCCTGCTGCTGCGCTACAGCCGCCAGATCCTGCTACCGGGGATCGGCGCCGAGGGGCAGGATCGCCTGACCAGGGCGCATGCCGTGGTGATGGGGCTCGGGGGCCTGGGCTCCCCGATCGCCGCCTATCTCGCGGCGGCGGGGGTCGGCCGCCTGACCCTGGTCGATTTCGACCACGTCGACCTGAGCAACCTGCAGCGCCAGATCCTGCACGGCCAGGCCGACATCGGCCGCCTGAAGGTCGATTCCGCCGCCGACAGCGTGCTCAGGCTGAACCCGGGCTGCCGAGTGGACCGGATCGCCGCCCGGCTGGACCATGCCGCGCTGCGGGAACTCTTCGCCGGAGCCGACGTGGTCCTGGACGGCACCGACAACTTCGCCAGCCGCGCGTTGATCAACCACGCCGCACTCGCGGCGGGAACCCCGCTGGTATCCGGTGCGGTGATCCGCTTAGAGGGACAGCTGACCACCTTCGACTTCCGGGATCCCGGCGCGGCCTGCTACCACTGCCTGTACGGAGACGGCGAGGAGCTCGGCGAGACCTGCAGCGAGTCGGGGGTCCTCGCGAGCCTCCCTGGCGTGATCGGCAGCCTGCAGGCCACCGAGGCCCTGAAGCTGCTGATCGGATTGCCTACGCTGGCCGGCCGTCTGCTGCTGGTCGATGGTCTCACGATGAGCTTCCGCACCCTGAGGCTGACCCGTGATCCCGGTTGTCCCGTCTGCAGCCCGTCGGCCCGCGCCGCCACCGTTCCTCCGCCTCCCGACCCGATGCGGTAGGGCTTTTTTCACCACGAAGACCACGAAGACCACGAAGGTTTTGAGGGGGTGGGTCTGCCGCATTCGCTCGTCAACATCATGGCCTGGGCACTGTCGATCGTGAAACCGCCGCTCGCCCGAGCCCCATTCCCAACCCCATTTCCCCTCTTCGTGTCTTCGCGGTCTTCGTGGTGAAAAAAGCGGCCGCTGGCAATGGGGTCAGTGGCGGGTGGAGCCGACGTCCGGCTGGGGATCGGCGGCGGCGAACAGGGCCTCGGCGTCGACCGTATCGAGACGGTAGCTGGCATTGCAGAATTCGCAGGTCACCAGGACCTCACCCTCCTGCGCCAGCGTCGCGCGCACCTCGTCGGCACCGAGACCCCTCAGCATCGCCTCGACCTTCTCCCGCGAACAGTTGCAGGCGAAACGCATCGCGTGACCCTCGAGCAGGCGCACGCGTTCCTCGTGAAACAGCCGGCGGAGCAGCTGCTCCGCCGGCAACTCCAGCAGTTCCCCTGCCGCGACCGTACCGCCCAGCAGCGTTGCCCGGATCCAGTCTTCGGCATCCGGCGGGGTGGGCGCGCCATCGGCACCGGGCACTCCCTGCAACAGCAGACCGGCGGCACTCGAGGGACCCGAGGCCAACCACAGCCGCGTCGGCAGTTGCTCGGAGCGTTCAAAGTAGGTGTCGAGGGCGGCGGCCAGCGACTGCCCCTCCAGCGCCACCACCCCCTGGTAGCGTTCACGACCGGCGCCGGGATCGAGTGTAATCACCAGCCGCGCGTCGGGACCGAAGATCTCGGTCAGGTCACCGTCCGGGACGTCGCCGCGATAGCGTGCCAGACCGCGCAGCGCCCGGCTGCCGGTCGCCTGCACCACCAGCATGTGCAGCGGACCGGAACCGGTGACCTGCAGGATCAGCGAACCGTCGAATTTCAGCGTTGCCGCGATCAGCGCCACCGCGGCATAGGCCTCCCCCAGCCGGTCGCGCACGACCGGCGGGTACGAGTGCCGTTCCAGCAGGGCGCGCCAGGCGTCGTCCAGGTGCACCCACTCGCCGCGCACCGGCGTGCGCTCGAGCAGGAAACGGTGCAGGGTGTCCCGCTCCGTCATCGCACGACCGGGAGGCGCGCGCCTCGGAAGGCCATGGCGCTCAGTCTCCCTGCAACCGCGCGCGCAGGCGCTCGT
The DNA here is from genome assembly GCA_003553165.1 of Thioalkalivibrio sp. GTDB lineage: Bacteria > Pseudomonadota > Gammaproteobacteria > Ectothiorhodospirales > Ectothiorhodospiraceae > Thioalkalivibrio. The sequence continues at coordinate 768 of PUOZ01000074.1, read as the reverse complement.
TGACCTGAGCCGGGTTGGCCTGGCCCCGGGTCTTCTTCATGACCTGGCCGACGAAGAACCCGAACAGCTTGTCCTTGCCGGAACGGTACTGGTCCAGCTGCGACGGGTTGGCCGCGATCACCTCATCGATGATCGCGTCGATCGCGCCCGTATCCGTGATCTGCTTCAGGCCACGCGCCTCGATGATGGCATCGGCCCCGCCCTCCCCCGCCCACATCGCATCGAAGACCTCCTTGGCGATCTTGCCGGAGATGGTCTCGTCCTGTATGCGGGAGAGCAGTTGCGCCAACGCCTCCGCCGACACCGGGCTCTGCGCCAGGCCGGCCTCCGAGCGGTTCAGCGCGGCCGAGAAGTCACCCATCACCCAGTTGGCCGCCAGCTTGGGCGCGCCACAACCCGCCGCGACGGCTTCAAAATAGTCCGCCAGTTCCCGGCTCGCGGTCAGCGATTCGGCGTCATAGGCGGACAGTCCGTAGGCGCTGATGAAACGCTCCCGCTTCGCATCGGGCAGTTCCGGCAGGCGCCGGCGCGCCGCCTCGATGTCCTCGGCGTGGATGACCACCGGCAGCAGGTCCGGGTCGGGAAAATACCGGTAGTCATTGGCCTCTTCCTTGGAGCGCATCGACCGGGTCTCGTCGCGGTCGGGGTCGTACAGGCGCGTTTCCTGCACCACCGTGCCGCCGGATTCGATCAGGTCGATCTGGCGCTCGACCTCGAAGTTGATCGCGCGCTCGACGAAGCGGAAGGAATTCAGGTTCTTGATCTCGG
>PUOZ01000125.1 GCA_003553165.1 Thioalkalivibrio sp. | reverse complement strand
TTGCGACACGCATGAAAAACGCCTGCGGCAGTTCGAAGCGGGTGCCGCCGGAGTGGATGAAGTAGCGGTCGTACAGCGTCTGCAGGCCGAGGTAGGTGAACTGCAGGTCGCGCTCGGGCTTGAGCGCCTTGCCAAGGGCGTCGAGGTCGTAGCGGGTGAGTTCGGAGTCGACCAGTTCCAGCTGCGCCGCGCGCTTGATGTAGGCCTGGAAGTATTCGGGGTAGCGCTCGCCCATCTCAGCCTGGGTGGCTTCCTGCGGCAGCCCGGCGAGAAAGCTCAGCGCCTCGCGACGCAGGTTGTCCATCAGCAGGCGCGCAGTCACCTGGGAGTAGTTCGGCTCCTGCTCGATCTGCACGCGCGCGGCCATCACCAGCGCGGTGCCGACGTCCTTCTCGGCGACGCCGTCGAACAGGTTGCGCCGGGCCTCGGCGAGGACGCGAGCCCCTTCCACCTGATTCAGCCCGCGGCAGGCCTCGGCGACCACTGCGCTCATGCGCGCCTCGTCCAGCGGGACACGGGTGCCGTCGACACGGGTGACGTGCAGCACATCCGCCGCAGCGGATGCGGGCTTTTTCTTCGCGGCCTCGGCGGCACGCTTCTCGGACTGCTTCTCCCGGTACAGCACGTAGGCCCGTGCCACCTTGTGGTGGCCGCCGCGCATCAGCACCAGTTCGACCTGGTCCTGGATGTCCTCGATGTGCACGGTGATGCCGCTGGCGCCGGCCCGACGGAACAGGTTGTCGGTGACCTGCCCGGTCAGCTCCTCGACGATCTCGTGGATGCGGCGGCTGGCGGCAGCGCCACCCCCTTCGACGGCAAGGAAGGCCTTGGTGATCGCCACACCGATCTTCGCGCCGTCGAAATGCGTGACCTTGCCGTTGCGACGGATCACCTGGTGCCGGCCCGGCGAGGTCGCCAGGATCTCGGCACTCGGCCCGGCGTCGGGGGCATGGCGGACTTCGGTGGGAACCGACGTGGAGAGAGGCTGGGCTTCGCTGTGCATAAGGACCTCGCGCTGTACGGGTGGCTACGGCGAGATACTATAGGGCGTGTGTCCGGGCATTCCTAGACACAACATATTGTGCCCATGCTGTGCGAATGGGCTTGGCAACCTGTGGAAAAGCTGGGCGAGAAATCACCGAGCCCTTGCCCGGGTTGGACTTTGGAATGAGCACCCCGCAGGCAATATCCGAGTGCTCTAGTGGCTTATTTTTTTCTAATCACCGGTGATGAAAATCTTTTATATGCCCATGTTCGGAATATGCGGAAAAGCCGGTATTCGACCAGGGCACCCTGCAGGAGGCGAGCCCTCTCGGCCACCCGGCGCTGGCAGGAGCTCGCCCAGGGGGCTGGCCTCCCACGCTCCAACCCAGCACCCTGCAGGAGGCGAGCCCTATCGGCCACCTGGCCCTGGCAGGAGTCGCCAAGAGGGCTGGCCTCCCACACTCCAACCCAGCCCCGGTAGAAGGCGAGCCCTCCCGGCGATCCCGGCGCTGGGAGGCCGCGCCTACAGGTTGCGCAGGTCGACGAAGCTGCCAGTGGGAATCGCGCGAACCCGTTGCAGGCCATCCAGAATCATCTGCGCAGCCGTATCGTTGTCGGGCATCGCGTCCGTGCCGCGCGCCTCCTGCAGGCGTTTCAGGGCCGGGAAGCGCTCGACATCGACCTCCTCCGAGATGAACTCCTGCATCGCGGTATCGACCAGCCCCGGGGCCAGGCTGTGCATCGGTGTCTCTGGGAATTCGTGGGCGTATAACTGCACGAACATGTTCAGGGCCGCCTTCGAGATCGAGTAGCCGCTCCAGCCGAAATTGCCGGACACCGCGGCCCCGGAGGAGATGGCGATGATCTGCCCCACCTCGATGTCCTTGGCAAGGAAATGGTCCAGGATCGGCTTGTTCGCCCAGACGTTCACGTCCATCAGTTGCCGGAGTTCGGCGATGTCCGCCTCCTGCATACTTTGGATCTGACCCAACAGGCCCGCGTTCAACACCACCAGGTCCAGGCGTTCCACGCCGTCCAGCAGCTGCGCAATTGCGGGGGCAATACCTGCGTAGTCGGCCAGATCCACGCGGACATCTCCGGCGGTCTCCTCGGGACAGCCGCTGCGGCTGAGCCCGTACACTGTGGCACCCTGGCGCATCAGCACGCGGGTCAGGCCGAGACCCAGTCCGCTGGAATTGCCGGTCACCAGGGCGGTACGAATTGGCTTGCTAGGCATGATGGTTCCTCCTGCTCGGTCATTGGTGGATTGAGAAGGGGCGCGCAAAGCGATGCACGCTACGCCCAGAAGACCATGAACCACCGACCCACGTTCATGGCTCGGCACGCCCCCACGAACGGTATCGAACCCGTGCCGTTTACCTCGCTCTGTCGATGGCCTTGGTCAGTCCAGCACCATGTCGATGGCGAGCATCACGATGAAGCCCAGCAGGACCCCGAAGGTGGCTTTCCCTTCATGCCCCTTGCGATGGGATTCGGGAATGATCTCGTGACTGATCACGAACAGCATCGCCCCGGCGGCAAAGGCCAGACCCCACGGCAGCAGCATCTCCATCAGGGTCACGGCCCCGGCTCCGATCAGGCCGCCGACAGGCTGCACCAGGCCGGTCAGCATCGTGACGCCGAAGGCAGCCAGCCGGCTGTATCCGAGGGACATCAGCGCCACCGCGACCACCAGACCCTCGGGGATGTTCTGCAGGCCGATCCCGATCGCGAGCGCGACCCCGTCACTCAGATCCTCGCCGCCGAAGCCGACGCCTACGGCCAGTCCTTCCGGCAGGTTGTGCAGGGCGATCGCGAACACGAACAGCCAGACTCGCCGGATCTTCTTCGGGTCGGCGCCGCTCTGCGGCCCGGTCACGAAATGCTCGTGCGGCACCAGCCGGTGCAGCGCCAGCAGGAAGCCGCCGCCCAGCGCGATGCCGGTACCGACCAGCAGCGCCGCCAGCCAGGAGTTGCCGAGATCGGCCTCGGCAATCGCGGCCGCCGGCAATACCAGTTCAAAGGCGGTCGCCGCGAGCATCACCCCGGCGCCGAATCCCATCAGCGAGTCCTCCACCTCGCGCGATATGCGCCGCAGGAAGAAGATGGGGATCGCGCCGACTGCGGTGAACATGCCGGCGACGAAACTCGCGAGGACGCCCAACTGCAGCGTACTCAGGTCGGCCAGCCAAAACTGCAGGGCAGGCCAGATCGCCCCCGTCGCAGCGACGAATACCGCCAACGCCGGTAACGCCAGGATCATGCCGGCGCTCAGCATACCCCTGCGGGACAGATGATCGTGGCTCATGGCAAAGCCTCCACAACCGCTGGATCACGCGTCTGAGTGTAACGCGCCGGGACCGGGCGGCGCGCCCTCGCTCCTTGGGCAGGACAGCCGCGGGCGATCTTCGATCATTCGAGGATCGCTCGGGGCTTCTCACCACTCCCTGAATCCGTTATACAAGGTACCGTGGACAGCACATCGACGATTTCGCTCCGCGCAAACGGCCTGCCATCCCGCGGCCACGCTCGCGGCCGGCCCGACGCCCGAGACCGGGTGAAACGATGAATCAGGCCCGCCCGGGCCGCGTGCTCGATCCCTTCGCAGAACCGGCTGAGCCGCCGGATCCTGGGGAGATCCAGACACTGGTCCAGGCGGCACTGCGCGAGGATCTCGGCTCAGGAGACCTCTCCGCGACGCTGGTTCCCGCGGAGCAACAGGCCCACGCGGAGTTGTACCTGCGCGAACCCGCGGTGGTCTGCGGGCAGGCGTGGTTCAACGCCTGTTTCCGGGCCCTCGCGCCGGGGGTGCGGGTGCTGTGGACGGTCGACGAGGCGGCGAACGTGGAGACGCCCGGTGTCGTCGCCGAGATCAGCGGGCCGGCCCGGGCGATCCTCTCCGCCGAACGCTGCGCCCTGAACCTGCTCCAGACCCTGTCGGGAACGGCCACCGAAACCGCGCGGCTGGTCAGGCTCCTCGCCGGGGAGCGCACACGTCTCCTGGACACTCGCAAGACGCTTCCCGGTCTGCGCGTCGCGCAGAAGTACGCGGTGCGCTGCGGCGGCGGTTACAGCCACCGGCTGGGACTCTGGGACGCGGTGCTGATCAAGGAGAACCACATCCTGGCCTGCGGCTCCATCCAGGTCGCGGTGGAACGGGCCCGCGCCATGGGCAAGGGTCGCTGGATCGAGGTGGAGACCGAGACCCTGGACGAAGTCAGTCAGGCGCTGGACGCCGGCGCCGACGTCGTGATGCTGGACAACTTCGCACTGGAACCGCTACGCGAAGCCGTGGCAAGGATCCGGGGGCGCGCCGTCTCCGAGGCCTCCGGGAACGTGAGCGAGCAGACGCTGCCCAACATCGCCGCCACCGGCGTGGACTACATCTCGATGGGCAGCCTCACCAAGCATCTGCGCGCCATCGACTTCTCCCTGCGGCTCATCTGAGTCCTCGGTCGCCTACGTGGATCGTAGAATCCGCGGCACCTTGAATCACCACCACTTCTCGTACTTGAGCTGTTGCTCGGGGATGCCCCACTCGCCGAGCAGGTCGGTCATATCCTCGATGAATTCGCGCGAGCCGCAGAAGTAGTACAGCGCCTCCCGAGACAGGTTCAGGGACTCGAGCAGTGGATGACTGATGCGCCCCGTGTGCCCGCGCCAGTCCTCGGCGTCGCGGGTCACCGTGAGAGTCACGTCGATGTTGGGCGAGCGGGAGATTTGGGCGAGTTCCCCGGCGAACAGCACCTCGCGCCGCGATGCCACGCTGTAGACGAGGTGCACATGGACGTCGGGCGCCTCGGCGTGGATGAAACGCAGGATGCTCATCAAGGGGGTGACGCCGATACCGGCGCCCAGCAGCACCACTTCCCGACTCATCCCGGGCTCGAAATAAAACGGGCCCTGCCCGGCCGTCACGAAGACCTCGTCGCCGATCCGGCTCACAGTGTGGAGGTGATGTGTGGCCGCGTGGTGATCGGCATACTTGATCGCAAGCTGCAGGCGACCGTCGGCGCTGGGCGCGGAGACCACGGAATACCCGCCGACCAGGGGCTCGCCGGCGGTAGGGATCGCGAGATCCACCCACTGACCCGCCCGCGAGCGGAAGCGCAGTGGATCGGCTGCCAGGGTGAAGACCTTGATCAACGGCGTAACCTGCTCGATCCGCTCGATTCGGGCCGACATGAAGTGATCGGGTACTTCCAGTACGTGTGACATGGGGAATCCTTGCGTCAAAGGTGGTTCGACGGACCCTTTCCTTCCGAGCGCTTCGCCTCGGCCCAAAGGGCTTCGAGTTCGTCCAGGCTCAGATCGTTCATCCCCCGACCGTCTGCTTCGGCCAGGGTTTCCATTGCTCGGAAGCGACGCTCGAACTTGCGGTTGCTGCCGCGCAGTGCGGTCTCTGCATCCACGCCCAGGTGCCGCGCCCAGTTCACCACGGTGAACAGCACGTCACCCACCTCGTCCGTAAGGCGTTCGGGCATGGCGCCTTGCTCGAACTCGGCCTGGACCTCGCCGATCTCCTCGCGGATCTTGTCGATTACCGCGGCCGCTTCGTGCCAGTCGAAGCCGACCCGCCGCGCCCGGCGCTGAAGCTTCTGGGCGCGCGCCAGCGCCGGCATCGCCAGCGGGATGTCATCCAGGGCGCTGTGCCGGTCGCGCTCGCTGCGCTCGTCGGCCTTGGCCGATTCCCAGGCCGCTTCCCGCTCGTGGTCCTCGGCGAACTCGGCATCGCCGAACACATGTGGGTGCCGGCGCAGCAACTTGTCGCCAATCGCGCGCGCGATGTCGTCGAAGTCGAAATCGCCGGCCTCCTCGCCCAGGCGCGCCTGGAAAACCACCTGGAAGAGCAGGTCTCCGAGCTCGCCCTGGATGGCTTCGGGCTCTCCGCTGGCGATGGCCTCGCCGACCTCGTAGGCCTCCTCCAGCGTGAAGGGGACGATCGATCCGGGCGTTTGCGCACGATCCCAGGGGCAGCCGCCATCGGGATCGCGCAGCCGCGCCATGATGGCGCGAAGGCGGCGCAGTGGATCGGAGTCGTGGATGTCCATGTTGGGGAGTGTAATGGTCCGCAAGCCGCAGGGGAATTCTTGACTATTCTACTAGGTCTTTTATATTAGCACTCAACCAAGTACTGAAACGCCCCGCATGGGGCTTGTTGCCGAAAAGGAGGCAGTCATGAGTCAGCTCATCAGCAACTTTCCGCCCGATGGTGTCGTGACCCTCAATCGCGTGATCATCAAGCCGGAATACACGGTGGACGATCTTCAGGAACGCGTCGCGATGCTCTGCGAGAACGTGAAGACCTACCACTCCGACACAGGGTTTGTCGGTGGGTTCGTGGCCATGAATTCCGGTGCCGTTTCGAACGAGGGCTCGACCATCGGCCAGCCGGTGGACAGCCCGCTGAAGGACCGCGAGGCCCTGATCATCACGTTCTGGAAGTCGTTCGAGGAACACGAGGCATCGCACCGCAGCGAGACCTTCCAGCCGCTGTTCCGCGAGGTGCTCGACCTCTGCGAGAATGGCAACGAGGAGATCGCCTACGAGATGCTGTGGTCGGGCAAGGCCTACTCCGACGCCGAGGCCAGGGCGGCCCGCGAAGCCAAGGCCCGGTACGCGGCCTGAGCCAAGGCGCGATGTCGGGTTACGCCCTTCGGGCTAACCCGACTTACGGTCGTGCGGTGTGACCACATAGTCGCGTAGGTCGGGTTGGCGCAGGGTAACCCGACAGGGGTTGGCCCTGCGGCGTGACCGCCAGTGGCCTCGTCGGCGTTACACGCCCCCGTCATCAACCGCGGGGCCGGTCCCGCTTCCTTTCTCTGCCAGTGGTTCATACGGGAGTTCCTATTCCACAACGCGACCCGAGGGCGTCGGCCTTCGGCACGCAGGTCACGTCCGCCCTTCTTCCAGCGCCTTTTCCAGCTTATGCAGACGCTTGGCGATGCCATCGAGCTGACGGAAGCGCAAGGCATTGCGTTGCCAATCCCCGCGCTTTGCTGCCGGCAGACCTCCGGCATAGACACCCGGCTCGGGTGGCGAACTGCTCACCAGCGACATCCCCATGACCTTGGTGCCGGGGGGAATACTCAGGTGGCCGGCAACGCCGACGCCACCGCCCAGCGCGCAGTCCTCGCCGATATCCACGCTCCCGGCGATCCCCACGCAACCGGCCATCACCGTACGGGCGCCCACCTTGACGTTGTGCGCCACCTGGATCAGGTTGTCGAGCTTGGCCCCATCGCCGATCAGCGTATCTTCGATGGCGCCCCTGTCGACACAGGTGTTGGCCCCGATCTCCACGTCATTACCGATCACCACCCGGCCCAGCTGGTGGATCTTGACCCACTCCTTGCCATCCTGGGCGAACCCGAAGCCGTCACTGCCGATCACCGCACCACTGTGGATCAGGACCCGTTCACCAATCATGCAGTCATGATAGACGGTGACATTCGGCATCAGACGGCTGGAGGCACCGATACGGCTGCCCTGCAACACCACAGAGCCGGGGCCGATCTCCACCCCCTCGCCCAGTGTCACCCCGTCGCCGACCACCGCATTGGCACCGATCCGCACCCCCGCGCCCAGGCTGGCGCCGGGATCGACCACGGCGCTCGGATGAATGGGCTCAACGGCGGCAAACCGGGGGGCAAACAGTGCGGTGAGGCGGGCATAACAGAGATAGGGTGCGGCACTGATCAGCGCATCGACCGGACAGTGCTGACGTTCCTCCTGCGTCAGGATGACCGCAGCGGCACGGGTCCCGCGCAGATGGTGACGATAGCGGGAATGCGCCAGAAAGCTGATGGTACCGGGCTTGCTGGAGTCCAGGGCGCTGATCCCTTGGATCGGACGACGGGGATCGCCACTCAGCTCGACGCCCAGTCTCTCGGCCAAATCCCCCAAGCTGAATTCCACGTTGCCCCCGGTTGTGCCGTTTGTTGTTGATCGTTGAGCTGCAACCACCGTCCGGGCTAACCCGCCCTTCGGGGGCGGGGGTGGCGTGACGACGTTGCCGCAGCACCCTAAGGTTCACGGCTCCTGTCTGTCGCTGCCCGAAGTCTCGCGCGGCACCTGGCCATCGTTCCCGGAAGGCTTCTCCGACGACGAAGCGAGGATGTGGGTCTCTGGATCGTAGCGCCCCTCGAGTTCATCGGTATGCGTCTGTGACCACAGCGGCACGCCCATGAAGTACCCCGCCCTGCCGATCGCGTGCGCAGCCACCGGAGCGGTGAGGATGAGGAACGCGATCACGGCCACGGCCTTGACGACCACCGTCAGCTGGCCGATGAAGATCGCGGCACCCACCATGATCAGGCCGGCACCCAGCACACCCGCCTTGGTCGTCGCATGCATGCGGGTCAGGAGATCCGGCATGCGCAGCAACCCAAGTGCGGCGATCAGCATGAAACCGGCTCCGGCCACCAGGAAAACGGCCGTCAGTATCTCAATCATTGAGGCGATGCCCTCCCTTCTCGAGATAGCGTGCGAAGGCGATCGCCGCAAGAAATGCGGTCAACGCCAACACCATCGCCACGTCCAGAAACGCGGACCGCCCGGTGGACACTACCGCGACGCCGATGAAGCCCACGGTCAGCGATGCGAGAAGCTCAAGCGCCACCACGCGATCGGGAAGCGATGGTCCCAGAACGAGGCGCACGAAACTCAGCACCAGTGCCAGACTGAGCAGCGCGTAGGCGACGAAGATCGCGTAGTCGAACATATCGGTCCCTCAGCGCAACACCTGGAGCGCACGGGCTTCCAGGACCTTGATGCTCCGGATCACCGCGTCGCGGTCGTCCAGATACATCACGTGGATATAGAGCACTTTCTTGTCGCTCGACACGTCCAGGCTCAGCGTCCCGGGGGTCAGCGAAATCAGGTTGGCCACGATGGTGATTTCGCCGTCGGTCTCGGCGTCCAGCGGCATCGCAATCACGCCGGGGCACATGTGATGCGTCGGGGTCAGCACATCGTAGGCAACCTTGAGGTTCGAGAGGAGCAACTCCCAGAAGAAATAGCCGAGAAACGCGAAGAACTGCGGCACCTTCAACAGGTATTTCCGGAATCCCGGCTTGCGCCCGAGCGTGAGCGCGAGCACCACGTAGCCCAGCACGAAACCGAGCACCAGATTGGCACCGGTGAAGGAACCGGTAAGCGCCATCCAGATCAGCGCCAGCGCGATGTTCCAGATCAGCGCGATCATCGCCGCATCTCCTGCAGGGACTCGACGTAGTCCGCACCAAGCACCGCCTCGATGTACCGCGAGGTGTCAAGCAGCTGCTCGGCCGACAACTCGGCCATCTCGAAGATCGGCTGGCCGTAGAGGCCAATCATCACCGTCATCAGCGCCAGGCCGACGATCGGCGGCCACATCCAGAACAGGGACCGGGCGGGCGTGGGGGCCGGCCCGACGCCCGCGGGCTGCGCTTTCCAGAATACCTCGTTCCAGATCTTCACCATCGAATACAGTGTCAGCAGACCGACCACCAGCGCCACCGCCACCGCCAGCCAGGCCTCGACCTCGATGCCGGCGCGGATGATGATGAACTTGGCGAAGAATCCGGACAGTGGCGGCAGGCCGGCCAGCGACAGCGCGGGCACCATGAACAACACCCCCAGCACCGGGTGCGAACGGTACAGCCCGCCCAGCTCCTTGAGCTCGTGCGATCCCTTCAGTTGATAGGTCAAACCACTGATCAGGAACAGATTCGCCTTCACGATGATGTGGTGCATGATGTAGAACACCCCGCCCACGATCGCGAGCGGTGTGAACAACGCGAGCCCCAGGATCATGTACCCGATCTGGCTGATGATGTGGAAGGACAGGATGCGCCGGAACTCGAACTGCGCCGCAGCGCCGAGCACGCCGGTCAGCATGGTCAGCATCGCGATCCACAGCAGGATCTCGTGCGTGTAGTCGACGTCCTGGTTGAAGATCAGCGTAAATACACGGTACAGCGCGTACACACCAACCTTGGTCAGCATGCCCGCGAACAGCGCCGAGACCGCGACCTTCGGCGTGTGATACGACGCCGGCAGCCAGAAGAAGAACGGGAACGCCGCCGCCTTGATCCCGAAGGACACCATGAACA
>PUOZ01000345.1 GCA_003553165.1 Thioalkalivibrio sp. | reverse complement strand
TGATTGAGACCCGTGGTCTGGTTCCCGCGATTGAAGCAGCGGACGCCATGACCAAGGCCGCCGAAGTCCGGCTGATCGGCCGCCAGTTCGTCGGCGGCGGCTACGTCACCGTGCTGGTGCGTGGCGAGACCGGCGCGGTCAACGCGGCCGTCCGTGCGGGCGCCGATGCCTGCGAGCGCGTGGGTGACGGCCTGGTGGCCGCACACATCATCGCCCGCGTGCACAACGAGGTGGAAGGCATCCTGCCAACCGAGCCGTCTGCCGTTGGCGGCGGCCGCGATGCCGAACTCACTTCGACCCGCAGTTAGGACGCCGCTCGATGAGCGTCGATCCGCGGACCATCGGCTGGCTGTCGCGCGCGCTCACTCATGAGATGAGTGCCGTGCAGCAATACCTTGCGCAGAGCGTGCTTGCACACCTGTGGGGGGATGCGACGCTTGCAACGTATCTGCGGGCCGAGGCCGTCGAGGAACTGGGGCATGCGGAGCGCCTCATGGAGCGCCTGATCCGGGTCGGGGTGGCACCCGCCGCCACGAACCTGGCGCCGGCACGGCTGGGGCGCAGCGTGGATGATCTGTTGGCTGCGAACCGCATCCTCGAGGCCGACGCGGTGAAGGTCTACCGCGAAGCCGTCGCTCACGCGCGGCGTATGCGCGACGCGGAGTCCGCGCAACTGTTTGAGGAGATCCTTGAAGACGAACTGGCGCACGTTCAGGAAATCGACCGCATGATGGCAGCACGGAACGGACATGGCTGACCTGCCGGAGGGATGGGAAGCGCGCGGTAGACCTCCGTCGTTGTTTCGGCGCTTCGAGTTCGAGCGCTACGGCGAAACGCGCGTCTTCCTCGATGCCGTCGCGGCGTTGACGGAAGAGGTAGGCGTGCACCCGCAGAACATCAATTTCGGCACCACCTATGTCAACATCACGCTGGAGCCGGGCGATGGCAGCGAGTTGGGTTCGGTCGAGCTGGATCTCGCCGCGCGCATCAATGCGCTGATGGAACCGTCGGAACCCTGAAATGGCCACGCATGTCACCGCAGTGGTCAACCAGAAGGGGGGCGCGGGCAAGACGACGCTCGCGATGAATCTTGGCGCGGGCCTCTCCCGCCGTGGCGACACCGTGGTCATCGACCTCGATCCGCAAGGTTCTTCGCGGCAGTGGGCCACGCTGGGGAACGCACCCTTCCCGGCGACGGTCAAGCAGATGAGCGGCAAATGGGATGCCCGCTCGCTGCAGAAGGGCTTCCAGGCCTACCGCTACACCGTACTGGACTGTCCGCCCTCTCTCGACAGCCACGCGTCCCTCCAGGCATTGCGCGCCTGCGACATCGCGCTGATCCCCATCCTGCCGTCGCCGGTGGATCTGTGGGCGAGTCTGCGGCTGCCGCAGGAAATCGCGGAGGCCCGCAAGGTGAACCCGAAACTCAAGGCCTTTCTGGTCCTCAACCAGATGGAGCCCAGAAGCGCACTGTCCGCGTCGATGCGGGAGGCGCTGGAAGAATTTGACATCCCGGTGCTGGGCGCCGCGATGCGCCGACGGGCGGTATACCGGGGCGCCGCGCTCGATGGCGTATCCGTGTATCAACTGGGTGGCCGAGGGGCACAGGCTGCGGCCGAAATCGAAGCCGTCATCAACGAGGTGATTACACCATGACAAACACCAAGGACAAGCTATCCGCCAGCGTGCGCCAGGCCAAGGCGGCCCAGAATCCCGACGCCGACGCTCCGGCGGCGGTTGCAGCGGCCAAGCCCGCTGACAAGGTCGCCGCCACGGCCGCCAAGCCCCGAACCGCGGCTCCTCGCAAAGAAGCCGCGCCGAAGAAACCGGCCACCAGGAAGCCGGCAGATGCGGCGCAGAAGAAGAAGGCCTCGGAGTCGACAGGCACACGGAAGGCGTCGGCCGCCCAGAAGCCCCAACCCGACGAGATCCCCGAGAGCGGAAGCGCCCTGTTCCCCAAGCGCGTCTGGCCGGACTGAATGCAACCCTGCAGGTGAACTGACATGCCCAATCGACCCACCATGCGAACCTACGCCCCGCGCCGCGATACCGTCGCGCGTTCGGCCGCCCGGCAGCCCGCTGCCTACCGGCCCGCGGCAGACCATGCGACCGCGGAAGTCCTTGCGCCCTATGTCATCAGGGAAGAGCCGTACTACCTCGCCGTTGCCGATGAGGTCGATCTTTACGAGGCGGCCTACTCCGTACGCATGCCCATGATGCTCAAGGGTCCCACCGGCTGCGGCAAGACCCGCTTTGTCGAATACATGGCCTGGAAACTGGGCAAGCCCCTGATCACGGTTTCCTGTAACGAAGACATGACCGCCTCCGATCTGGTCGGCCGATTCCTGCTCGACGCCGATGGCACGCGTTGGCAGGATGGCCCGCTGGCGGCGGCGGCACGCCATGGGGCGATCTGCTACCTCGACGAAGTGGTCGAGGCGCGCCAGGACACCACCGTGGTCATTCATCCCCTGACCGACGCGCGGCGCGTGCTGCCCCTGGAGAAGAAGGGCGAGTTGATCGAGGCGCATCCGGACTTCCAGGTCGTGATCTCGTACAACCCCGGCTACCAGTCGCTGATGAAAGACCTCAAGCAGTCCACCAAACAGCGCTTCGGCGCGTTGGACTTCAACTATCCCGAACACGAGGTCGAGGCGGAGATCGTGGCACACGAGTCCGGGGTCGGCATCGACATCGCGAAAAACCTCGTGCACATCGCCGAGCGTGCGCGCAACCTGAAGGGACACGGGCTCGACGAGGGTCTGTCCACCCGCATGCTGATCTACGCCGGGTCGCTGATCGCGAACGGTGTCCCGGCCCTGGCCGCCTGCCGCGTGGCCCTGGTCCGCCCGATCACCGACGATCCCGACATGCGTGACGCCCTGGACTCGGCCGTCACGACCTACTTCTGAGGGCACCGTGCGCCGTTCATGACGGCGCACACTGAACCCCATGGCCATTCATCTCGAAGATTATGCGGAGATCCTCGAAGACCTTCCGCACAATGCCCAGGATGTCCTTCGCGGCTCCTGGAACGAGGCTGCGCGCGTCTTCTCCTCCCGGGGCCTGGACAACTACCTGAAGGGCGCGGTCGCGCTGCATCACCTCAACCGGGATCCGGAGCTGGTGGTCACCTATCTGCAGGAAATGCCGGAGGTCGCCCGCGCCATCGGCGAGGAGACCCTGCCTGATGTCGTGACCTTTCTGCTCGGCATGGCATCGAAGACGTCCGGCCAGGTCCTGACCCTCATCGTCGGGACCGCACCGCTGGCGGCGGCACGGCTCGGGGACGAAAGCCTCTTCCGATCCTACCTGAACGTCCTTCAAGTGATGCTGGCCCAGGCACCCCGCGGCATGCGGCCGATGCTTGAGCACCTGGACCAACTGCTGACGCAGCTCACGCTGGGTGGTTTTCGCCGCTGGGTGAACTGGGGCGCACAAGCGTACAAAACCGATTTCGAAGGCCAGGTCCGGTACTTCTCGCTGGAAAGTCCCGATGCCCTGTCGGTACTCCAGGGCGAACGCAAGGGCACCCTGTTCGTCGACGTGCAACGGCGGCTCAACATCTACCTGCGCGCGATGTGGGGACGGGATTTCTTCCTGCGCCCGACCGCCGGGGACTACGAGAGCCGCGAGGGCCTGAAACCCTATATCGAACGCTTCGTCATCCATATCGCGGATGCCTATGACGATTACCGCCCCCTGGGCGACGAGACGCCGGATGACCAGGTGGTATCCGGCCTGGAACTCTACCGGGCGGCCGCCAATCACTGCGCGGCGCATCTGGTGTTCACCCGGCAACCGCTGTCCATGGAAACGCTGGACACTACGCAGATGGCCATCATCGAGGCGGTGGAAGACGCCCGTGTGGAGGCGCTTGCCTGTGAGCAGTTTCCCAATATGCGAACCACCTGGCTCGCACTGCATCCGCCTGCCGATTACGGCGACCCGCAGAGCGTTGGCGATCTTCTGAATCGCCTCGCACGCGCCCTCCTCGAACCCGACTCCCGGGATCCCCACCCCTGGGTCCAGCAGGGGCTGTCCCTGTTCCGCGCCGAGCAGGACCTCTCCAGCAACCAGATCAGCTGGAACATCGGCGTCGACCTGGCCCACAGTCTCGCCACCCTGCCCCTGCCCGGGTTCAACCCCCGCACCGATGTGCTCCGCGCGCCCTACCGCGACGACAACCGCACCGTATGGGAATCCGCGGAATACGACCTCGAGGCGGCGCTGGAGGCGACCTGGGCCCCGAAGCAGGTGCGCAAGACGGTCAGCGTGATCGAAATGGTGAACACGCTCGACTACGAGTTCGCCGGCGACGACGCCCAGGAGATCTGGGTGCTGCCGACCGAGTTCTACCTGGATCAGGAAGGCGTGACCATCAATGAACTCGAGGGCAAGACGCCCGTCTCCGATCCCTTCCACTATCACGAATGGGACTACCAGATCCAGCTCGACCGCCCGAGCTGGGTGACGGTTCTGGAGCGGAAACCCAAGCTGGGGGATCTGGAACTGATCGAGAAGATCATCGAGGACCACAAGCCCGTGATCTCCCGCCTCAAGTTCCTCATCGAATCCATGATTCCACAGGGCATGCAGCGCCTGCGCCGCCAGGAGGACGGGGACGAGCTGGACATCAACGCGGCGGTCCGCGCGATGGTGGACATCCGCACCGGACAGCACCCCGATACCCGGATCATGATGCGCTACAAGCGCAATGTTCGGGATCTCGCGGTGATGGTGCTCCTGGACATGTCGGAGTCCGCGAACGACAAGGTGCGCGGCCAGGAATACAGCATCATGGACCTGACACGGTCCGCCACCGTCCTGCTGTCGGACGCGCTCGATCGGATCGGCGACCCCTTCGCCCTTCATGGCTTCTGTTCCGATGGCCGGCACGACGTGCACTACTATCGTTTCCAGGACTTCGACCAACCCTACAACGACCTCGTGAAGGCGCGGCTCGCCGGCATGCAGGGTTCGTACTCGACGCGCATGGGCGCGGCGCTCCGCCATGCCGGCACGTATCTGGGGCAGCAACCGAAGAACAAGAAGATCCTGTTCGTCATCACCGACGGTGAACCGGCCGACAACGATGTGCGTGACCCGCAGTATCTCCGTCACGATGCCAAGCGCGCGGTGGAGGAGCTGGCGCGAAACGGCATCACCACCTACGCGCTGTCACTGGATCCGCATGCGGATCAATACGTCTCGAGGATCTTCGGCATGAACCATTTCACCGTGCTCGATCAGGTGGAGCGACTGCCCGAGAAGCTGCCCATGCTGTACATGGGCCTGACCCGGTAAACCCGCCATGGACGTCAACTCTCTGAGCAAGAAACTGCTGTTCAACACCATCCGGGTCGACACTGTCCTCGAGGACGGCAGCGAGGGTTCCGGTACCGCCTTCGTCGTCAGCCACACCCACCGGCGGGGGACCTTCACTTTCATCGTCACCAATCGCCACCTCGTCGAGGGTGTGCGCAGCGGCGGGCTCGTGTTCACTCAGAAACGCAACGGCCAACCGTTGATCGGGCAGCGTTTCCAGCTCAACATCGACGACTTCCCGCATGCCTGGTTTTTGCATCCGGACCCCGAGGTGGACCTCGCGATCGTCCCGATGCGCCCCCTCGAGCAGGCGGCCCGCGACCAGGGCGTTGAACTCTATTACCACGTCATCGACAGCCGGCTGTGCCCCGACGCCGCCGCGCTAAGGGCCCTGGACGCACTGGAGGAAGTGCTGTTCGTCGGCTACCCCAGCGGCGTCTGGGACCACGTGAACCTGATGCCGATCATGCGCCGCGGCACGACCGCCACCCCGATGTTCCTCGACTTCGAGGGACGCCCGGAGTTTCTGATCGATGCCGCCGTCTACCCCGGATCCAGCGGCAGCCCCGTGTTCGTCTACCAGCCCGACTACATGCGCCCGACCCAGAGCGTAGGCCGCAAGTTCCTGTTCGCCGGCGTGATTGCCGCGGTCTTCTTCCGCGAGGAGACGAACGAACTCGTGCCGGGACCCGTACCGGCGACCCCGGGAGGCACGGTCACGACCGCGGAAATGATCGACCTGGGTCTGGTGATCAAGGCCCAGGCCGTCATTGCTATCATCGATGCCTATCTGGGCCGGTGGGCCGAATGACCCTGACTGACCCGCAGCCTCCCGAACCACTCGCACAGGAAACCGGCGATGCAATTTGAACCTGTGGTGCTGTTCTTTCTGCTTGGGGTGTTCGCGGGTCTGGTCCGGTCCGACCTGAAGATCCCCGGCTCGATCTACGAGGCCCTTTCGATCTTTCTGCTGCTTGCGATCGGCCTCCAGGGCGGGGTGAAACTGGCCGAGTTCCCGCTGGTTCAGCTGCTGGTCCCCGCCCTTCTGATCCTCGCGGTCGGCGCGCTGATTCCACTGCTGTCCTTCCCGGTACTGCGTCTGCTGGGCCGCATGACCCGTGCGGACTCGGCGTCCATCGCCGCCCACTACGGATCTGTGAGCGTTGTCACCTTCTCCGTGGCCGTGGCCCTGCTGATGCAGGAGGACATCGACTTCGAAGGCTACATGATCGTGTTCCTTGTCCTTCTGGAGATCCCTGCGCTGGTGATCGGTGTCGTGCTGGCCCGCCGCGGCTCCGGCCACACACAATGGGGAAGACTTGCGCACGAGGTCTTGTTCGGCAAAAGCATCCTGCTGCTCGCAGGCGGTCTGGTGATCGGTTTCGTCGCCGGTGCGGAAGGCATCAAGCCGCTCGACATCCTGTTCTTCGACCTGTTCAAGGGAATCCTCGCACTGTTTCTACTCGAAATGGGTCTTGTCGCGGCGGGCCGAATCGCGGGGCTGCGGAGCTATGGCGTGTTTCTGGTCAGTTTTGCCATCCTCACTCCCCTGCTTTCGGCCATCCTCGGTACCCTGCTCGGCTGGATGCTGGGGCTGTCGGTCGGTGGCACAATGCTCCTGGCGACACTGTATGCCAGCGCCTCGTACATTGCCGCTCCCGCGGCCATGCGCATCGCAGTGCCAAAGGCCAATCCGGCGCTTTCCATCGGCGCCGCGCTGGGCATCACCTTCCCGTTCAATATCTTCCTGGGAATCCCGATTTACCTCTGGATGGCTCAGTTCCTACATTCCTTCGGAGCGTGATCGCTATGACTTCGCAGCCCATGACTCTCCTTGTCATCATCAGTGAGACCGTCCTGGAAGACATCCTGATCGACGAGATCATGGATCTGGGCGCAAAGGGCTATACCATCACCGAGGCCCGGGGCCGTGGCACACATGGAACCCGCGCCGGGAGGTGGACCCAGGGCGGCAACATCCGCATCGAAGTCGTTGGCAATGCAGAGCTGTGCCAACGCATCGTCCAGCGCCTTCAGTCAGCCTACGAGCAGGATTACGGGCTGCTGATGTACACCGCGCCCGTCGAACTGCAGAATTGACCCGCCAGCCCCAGCGCCCGGCCACCCTGCCGGTCTCGATGAACCGCAGATGGAAGCCGGGATGAGCGGCAAGGATCCGGCGCAGCCCCAGATCATGCTCAAGTCGGAGCTGCCGGGACACCTGATCCGGCACGCCACGCTCCGCCAGCTGCAGGTCTTCGAGGCGATCGTGCGGCTGGGCAGTTTCACTCAGGCCGCCGAAGCACTTTTCCTGACCCAGCCGACGGTCTCGATCCAGATCAAGAAGCTCTCCGATGCCGTGGGCATGCCCCTGTTCGAGCAGATCGGGCGCAAGGTCTTCCCCACCGAGGTCGGTCGTGAACTCTACGACACCTGCCGGGAAATCCTCGGATCCCTGACCAACCTGGAGATGAAGCTCGCCGACCTCCACGGTCTGAAGCGCGGACGGCTGCGACTGGCGGTGATCACCACCGCACAGTACCTGGCGCCGAGCATCCTGGGGCAGTTCGCCCGCAAGTACCCCCAGGTCGAACTCTCGCTGGAGGTCAGCAACTACGATCGGGTACTGGCGCGGCTTGCCAACAACGACGACGACCTCTACATCATCGGGCATGTGCCGGACCAACTGAACGACGTCGCCGTGTACCCGTTCGCGCCCAATCCGCTGGTGGTCATGGCCCGGCGCGATCATCCCCTGGTCGGCAAACGAAACATCCCCATCCAGCGCCTCGCCAAGGAATATTTCCTGATGCGCGAACCGGGCTCCGGCATCCGCGAGGCGACGCTGAAGCTGTTCGAACAGCATGGCATGCAGCCGAAGATTCGTATGGACCTCGGCAGCAACGAGGCCATCAAGCAGGCGGTGATCGGCGGACTCGGGATCGCCGTCCTCTCGCTGCATACCCTGAGCGCCGAGGGAACCTGCGGCCCGATCGCGCTCCTGGATGTTGCCGAATTCCCCATACTGCGCCAGTGGCACATCGTGCACCCGCGGCGCAAGGTCCTGTCCATCGTCGCCAAGACCTTCCTCGAATTCGCCATCCAGGACGAGGCCCGCGTGCGTGCGCACATCGACAGGATGATGGAGGACTTCCAGCAGAACCTGAATCGCTGACGGCGACCCCCACGCATACAGCTGCCCGAGGATGATCCGCGCGAACGTCTCCGTTCCGCAACAGGAAGCGCAACCCGTGCCAGCGCTACTTCCCGTACCCCGCAGGTCCGCGCGCAAGGGCGACAAAACAGGGTGGCCCGTCGCCCGCAGGTGCCGGCTTTTGCTATGCTCACTTCCTGCCCATAGCCGGCTTTCAAGCGCCGATGGGCGTAGACCGGTCGAACGCGTCGTGCGCCCCGTCCGGCATCGAACCGATAAAAAAAGGAGAATGGGATGAAGTTTCTGATCGCGGGGTTTGCACTGCTGCTGGCTGGCCACTCGGTCGCATCGGCGGACCCGGCCGACACACGCTTTGAGGTCATCGAGGACGGCGCCGTGGTCCTGGATCGCGAAACGGGTCTGCAGTGGATGCGTTGCAGCAAGGGGCAGAAATGGACCGGAAGCGGTTGCGCAGGCCTTCCCAATCGGTACACCTGGGACCAGGCCATCAATCTCGAATCCGACCTCGCTGGCAACGACAGTTGGCGCCTGCCGACAGTCGGGGAACTGCAGACGCTGGTGGAGTACCGGGTATTCAACCCCGCCATCAATCCCGAGGCGTTTCCCAACACCCCCCCTTCCAATTACTGGTCATCCTCCGAAGCCGCCTACGATGCGTTCTACGCCTGGAGCGTCCACTTCGCCAACGGCTTCAGCAACTGGCGGCACAAGCGCCAGCGTTTCGAGGTCCGCCTCTTACGTGATGACGGGTAACCGGACCATCGCGAAGACGAGGACGGCTGCGTCGTTCCTGCAGCCGCCGCGCTCCTCCCTACCGGTACTGATGGGGGCTACGCCCCCCTGCATGCCCGTCCCTTGTGGGAGGCGAGCCCTGTCGGCGACCTGACCCGTGATATTTGGCAGCCCGAATAAACAATCCTTGCAGAACAGTGTCTTGCGTTTCGAAAAATCGCCGTGTGGCACTACAAAGTGACGATTCTTTGGTTTTGGGGTGTCAGTAGACCTCGAAATGCCGGGGTGGGCTGCCAAATAAGGGTTGACCTTTACTTCATGGCGCCCTCGACCGAAGCGCCCCGCAGGATCGGAGCAAGGGCCTCGCTCGCTGTACCCCATCGTTGCGCGGACATTCGGCCCTTTCGCTCAATCCCGACGCATCGGTCGGAGCATCAGCCAGACGATCCAGATCAGCAGCGCCAACGCCAGCACGGACAGGGCGGATGCGGCCGGCGAGGGATTCAGAGGCTCCGCCGGCGGTGGCAATCGCGGGGCCAATGCGCGTGCCTGCGGCAGGACCGGGAAGATATCCTCGGTTCTTCCGGTGGCGGCATTGATGCGCTCGACCGCCTGGTCGGTCAACGGGAGCGCACGGGGGACGAAGCTCGCTCCCGGGCCCTGGGTCGACAGCCTCACATCGTCTGGCGGTGCGGGTCCAGCCAGTACGAGTTGGGTGGACAGGGTCTCAACCGGCTGGCTGAATCCCGGCATCTTTACACCGATGTGCTGTCCCGCTGGAATAAACCGCTGGTAGTCGGATGGGGCAAGCCGCGCCGGCTGCAGGTAGGGAAAGACGATGCGGTTGTTGCGCTGGACCCAGTT
>PUOZ01000244.1 GCA_003553165.1 Thioalkalivibrio sp. | reverse complement strand
CCCGAGGCGCGTTTCCAGATCGCGCCGGAGCAGGGGCAGTTCATGGCCTGGCTGGCGGGTGCGATCGGGGCCCGGCGGTTCCTCGAGATCGGTACCTTCACGGGCTACAGTTCGCTGGTGATGGCCCTGGCGCTTCCCGCTGACGGTGAGGTGGTCACCTGTGACGTGAGCCGTGAATGGACCGACATCGCGCGCGGCTACTGGGAACAGGCGGGAGTTGCCGGCCGAATCCGCCTGGAACTGCGCCCCGCACTGGAAACGCTGACCCAACTGCGGGCCCAGGGCGCCGAGGGGACCTTTGACCTGGCCTTCATCGATGCGGACAAGACCGCCTATTCGGCCTATTTCGAACACTGCCTCGCCCTGCTGCGCCCCGGCGGGATCGTCCTGATCGACAATACGCTCTGGTCCGGCCGGGTCGCGGATCCCTTGGAGCAGGATGCCGATACCCAGGCGATCCGCGACTTCAACCAAAACTTGCACGAGGACGAACGCATCGATCTGTCCCTGGTGCCGATCGGCGACGGCCTGACCCTGGCCCGCAAGAGGTTCGGTGCGTAAAGGCAGCAACAGCGAACCTGATTATCCCGGAAGCTGCGCAGGGAATCCCTTCGCGCGCAAGGCGCGCTCCCGCGGGTTCTGGCTCCGTAGGAGCGGCCTCCGGCCGCGATAAGCCGGGGGTCGCGGCCGGGATCGCGACCAGAGGTCGCTCCTACGCGGGGCCGGTGGTCTCGTTCCGGCAGAACGTCGCCGGGTCTACCGTCCCACCACCCCGTCGGCCAGGGGAGTCACCCTGAAGATCAGGAACGGCGGTTGCGTCTCGTCCGTTCCGGCATTGAGCGTCGCGCTCCGGTGCAGCTGATTCGCGACCCCGTAGAGCATGCCGTCGGGTCCGAAGCTGAACGCGTCGGGCCAGGCGAGGCGGGAGTCGCTGACGAGTTGCCGGTAGCCACCGTCGGGATCCGTGACGCCGACGGCGCTGCCCGCCAGGTCGCTGATGTAGACGTTGCCGTCCCGGTCCATGGAACTGCCATCCGAGATCACCTTGTCGCCATGGCGTTCCACGACGCCCGCGAGGCGGTCTTCCCGGTCCAGGATAGGATCGCGCAGGTGTGCGGTCCGGATGCGATAAAGGCTGGTGCCATGCATCGGCCCGAAGTAGAGCCACTCGTTGTCGTGATCGAGAACAATCGGATTGACCCCCACGCGCGGGCGGACGGTCGATCCGTCCGGTTGACGGATCTCGACGGCCCGGTCGTCGATGACGAGGTCCGTGTCCTCGGGAACGACGCTCTGGTGACCCTCGAGGACCCGGCGCGATGCCCCGGTCTTGAGATCCACGACGATCAGGGCCGCATTGTTGCCCCCGGCGGGGTCCGCGATGTAGATGGCATCGTGATCCCGGTCCACGGCGAGATCGTTGACGAAGGAATCCTCCGCGGTAACCGGCCTGGGCAGCGTGATCAGCCGCTCCAGGCGATTCGACTGCGTGTCCCAGCCCACCAGCTTGGGGATCACGCCGTCGCGCATGCCGTTGTCCAGCATCCAGACCACCCCACGGGCGTCCGACTGGATGCCCAGAACACTGTTCAGGGCGAGCCGGGACTGGAACCCGACGGCCCACCACGCGTCCGGAAAGGGCACCAGCGCACCGTCGGGCATGACCTCGGCCACCCGCATCTCCGTCCCGAAGAACTGGTGCAAGCTGATCAGGATCCGTCCGTCTGGCGTCACGGTGATATTACCCGGCCCCTTGGCGACTTCTGCGACGACCTCGATCCCGTTCCCGGCCGGTACCGCCTCCTCGTCGTCCGCAACGGCCTCTGCCCCGTTTGCAGTGGGCAACGGCGCCTCATCCTCCGCCATGGCCTCCGCCCCGTTTTCGACGGGCAGGCCATCGGCCTCAGCGACCGCCTCGCCGTTCCCGGTCGCAGCGGGCAACGTGCCCTCCTCCGCGACCGCATCGATTCCGGTCTGGGCGTGTACCGGGCCCGCCAGCAAGAGCATCAGCACCGGCAACAGAGCCGGCAATCCCGCAAGTCGTGTCTTCAGCATGTCCCTGCCTCCATGATCTCGAACCCTCGGTGAATGTCCGGTCCTCGGTGCCGTGGGGGCAAAGAAGCCCTGTCGGATGTTCCAGGCCCCTGTCCACGCACACGGGGTGCAGCCAAGCCTCGCCCTGTTCGCGCGCGACGGCCGCCGCTCCGGACTGGACAGCGCGTTCTCAGGTCGAAAACGAGCGTCCCCTACCTGATTCTAGTCTGTTCCTGCAGCGTAGCGATCGACAGCGAGGGAAGCGTCCGTGCGCCGACCCTGAAAACGCGCGGCGAGGGCGGTGCGCGCACTGTCCCGGCAATCCCGCTGCCGCCCCCTGAACAAGACATGCGTGCACCAACGGGTACGGTTTCAGCGGTGCGGCGCCTGGTGCTCGCTGCGATGGCCAAACATCTCCGCCGCCAGGCCCGCCACGGCGACGGACGCCGCCGGCACGAAAACGTAGAAGCGCCAGAGGCCCGCATAGCGTGCCTCGATCGCCTGAATCTCGGCGAAGGCGATGCTCTGCGGGTCGTTCAGCCGTCGCAGACCGGACGCGGTCTCCACCCAGGCGCCCGCCTCCTTCATCACGCTCAGGGCCGGGCAGTAGACGATGATGTCCTCCGGCGAAAGACCCAGGCCCGCAGCCAACTCGCTCTCCGCACGGGCGCGCTCCTCGCGCGACTCGTGATAGCGGCGAACGAGCACCGCACGGTCCTCCGGTCCGACGCTGCCCGCGGAGACGACGTAGCCCCGCTTGAGCAGATCTCGCCGGCGCAGGCGCCTGGCGAGCCGAGCGGCAGAGGCGGGGGCGGCGTGCTCGAGGCGATCGAGCAAGGTCCAGTCGTTGAGGGAGAGGAGATCCTGCTCGGCCAGGGCGCCGGCGTCGAGCGCGATCTCCACCGCCTTCGAGATCATCGCGCCGGCGACGACCTTGGTGTGATGGTAGTAGACGCGCTCGGTCAGAAAGTAACGCATGCGCAGGAGCTGGATGACCTCCGAGCGGGCGTCGGGCCGATCCATGCCGTGCTTCACCATGCGCAGCGCCAGATGGTCGTCTGCGACCGAGAAATACCGGAACACCCGGTCGTCGTAATCCTGCGCCAGTCCGGTGAAATAACTGTCCCGGCGCAGGTAGTCGAGCAGGTCGGCGTCCAACGTGCTGGCGATCACCTCTTGCGCCCAGGCTGGCAGGTCGTTGGCTGCGGCCCCCAGCAGCCCGGCCACCGGGCTGCCGATCCCCAGCCGGTCCAGTGCCTCGCCGAGCTCCCCGTCGAGCATGCGGACCAGCCGGGTTCCCTTGTCGTGACGCGGAAACAGGCGGCGCTCGTCCTCGAGGGTGTGACCGAAGGGCACGTGGGTGACGTCATGCAGCAGGGCCCCGACGCCAATCCATTCCTCCAGCTCGGCCGATACCGGCGTACCGGACCTGCGCAGTCCTTCGATCATGCGGTGCGCCAGTGCGCAGGCACCGAGCGAGTGATCGAAGCGGGTATGCAGCGCACCCGGATAGACGTAACTCGCTGTGCCCAGCTGCTTGATCCCGCGCAGCCGCTGGACCGCGGGCAGATCGAGTACCGCCATCTCCAGTCGTCCCAGCTCGATATCGCCGTGGACCGGGTCGCGGATCACCGTGCCTTGCCTGCCGGCGCTCCCGATCATGCCGGGCGCCCGCCGTTGCGCAGCAGGATCGATGCGAATGCGGGCAGCAGGACCAGTGCCGCGAGCATGTTCACCAGAAACATGAAAGCCATCAACAGGCCCATGTCCGCCTGGAACTTCAGATCCGAGAGCATCCAGGTACCGACGCCCACGCTCATGGTTGCGGCGGTGAACATCACCGCGGTGCCCCGCTGGCGCAGCGCCTGGAAGAAGGCCTCGGGCAGGTCGTCGCCGTGGCTGAAACGGTAGGACATGCGCTCGTAGAGATAGATGCCGTAGTCGACGCCGATACCCACCGCGATCGCCACCACGGGCAGCGTCGAGACCTTCAGGCCGATATCGAGCATGGCCATCAGCGCGCTGCACATCACCGCAACGATCGACAGCGGCAGCACGATGCACAGGGTGGCCCGCCAGGAGCGGAACTCCGCGAAGAACAGGATGCTGATCGCCCCGAAGACCAGCACCAGGATGGTGACCGCAGCCGCGTCGACCGCCTCGTTGGTCGCCGCCATCACACCGACGTTGCCGGAGGCGAGCAGGAAGTCGAGTTCGTCGGAGCGGTGGGCGTCGCGGAACGTCTTCACCTCGTTGACCACGTGGCCGATCGTGGCGCCGTCGTGGTCCCGGGTGAAGATCAGGATCTGCATCGCGCTGCAGTCCGTGTTGAGCAGGCCGGTGCCGGTATCCACCGGCGTCACCGACTGGGCCAGTATCGCCGGGTTGCGCGACAGCGCCCGCCAGCCCGGATGGCCCTCGTTCCAACCGGCATTGATCACCTTGGCCACGCCAGGCAGCCCGACGACGCTCTGTACGCCGTGGACACCGCGCATCGTCGTCTCGAAACGATCGATGGTGTCCATGATCCCGAAGTCCGTGCATGCTCCGTCCACACCGTGGCTTTGAGCGATCACCGACAGAACGTTCACCCCGATGGAGAAGGCCTCGACGATGGCGGCGGAGTCCCGGTTGTACCTCGAATCCTCGTGCAGTTCAGGAATCCCGGTCCCGAGATCCCCGGTGCGCAGATCCCGCGACTGCCAGGTGGCCAGCAGCAGGATCACGGCGGCCACCACGAGCACGATGCGGGCCGGCCCCGGCTCCGCCAGCCGCCGCAGGCGCGACCAGATCCAGTCTCCCGCGTGTTCCCGGCCCCTGGCGCGCTCGATGTCGCGCGGCGACAGCCGCGTCCAGGACAGCAGCAGCGTCAGCAACAGCATGTTGGTGACCAGCATCAGCGCCACGCCCAGCCCTGCGGTCAGCGCCAACTCGCGCACCATGTCGATCTCGATGCGCATGATGACGAGGAAGCCGATCGCGGTGGTGGTCAGCGCCATGGCACCCGGAATGAACAGCTTGCGGAAGGCATTCCGCGCGGCGTTGAGCGGGGACGCCCCACCGATCACCTCGAGCCGCCAGGCATGGGTCATCTGCACGGCGTGACTGACGCCGATCGCAAAGATCAGGAAAGGCACCAGGATGGACATCGGATCGATGCCGAAGCCGATGATGGGCAACAGCCCGAGCAACCAGATCACCGGGATCATGGCGGCCACCAGCGTGAGGCCAGCCAGCTTCACCGAACCCGAATACCAGAACAGCAGCAGCGCGGTGATGAAAAACGACAATCCAAAGAAGAGCACGACCCCGCGAGCGCCGGCCGTGATGTCGCCCACGGCCTTCGCGAAACCGATGATGTGGATGTCGAGGCCGTTGCCGGCGTGCCGCTCCCGGATCTCCTCCAGCCGATCCGCGACGGCGAGGTAGTTCAGCCGTTCTCCGGTTGTCGGGTCGATCTCGAGGAGCTCCGCGCTGACCATCGCGCCGCTGTGGTCGTTGGCGACCAGCCGGCCGAGACGGCCGGACTTCAGCACGTTCTCCCGGACCGTTTCGAGCTCCTCCGGCGTTCCCTGGAAGCCAGCCGGAATCACGTTGCCACCGGCGAAGCCCTCCTCCACGACCTCGATGAAGCGCACGTTCGGCGTGAACAGCGAGGTGACGGTGGCGCGATCGACACCGGGAATGAAGAAGACCTCGTCGGTGACCGCCCGCAGGCTCTCGAAGAAAGCCCTGTTGTAGATATCGCCCTCCTGCTGGCGCAGGGCGACCAGGATGCGGTTGGCCCCGCCGAAGGTATCGCGGTACTCGACGAAGGTCTGCATGTACTCGTGCTGGAGCGGGATCATCTTCTCGAAGCCCGCATCAACCTGCAGTCGGGTGGCCGATGCACCGAGCACGATGGTGATCAGGACGAACAGCGCCAGAAAGAAGGAGCGATATCCAAACAGAAGGCGCCCGATCACCTCGATCAGCTTGCGCAGATTCAAGAACCGCTCCCTGCGCGGCCGCCCGGCCGTAGCCGCGTGTAGCCGTGCTCGCCCAGCAGCAGCACGTCGCCGTTCCGGCCAGCGCCGATCGCGGTACTGAAGGTAGTGCTGCTCGCAGCGTCAAGCTCGACGAATCGTCGCCCGTGATCATCGCCGAGCAGTACGAGGCCGTTCTGCCCGACCAGGATCACCCGGCCGTCGGCCAGTGCGTGGCCGCCGAAAATCGACAGCGTGGTGCCGGTCTCGACCTCCAGCCAGGAATCGCCGGCGTCCTCCGAAAGGTAGGCGTGACCGCGCATCCCGAAGAGGAGCAGGCGGTGTCCGGGAAGCTCCAGCAGGCCGAAGAAGGATCCCGCATAGGGTGCATCGAGTGCCGTCCACACCCGGCCACCGTCCTCCGAACGCAGCAGGAGACCCGCTTCACCGGCCAGCAGCAATGCGTCTCCCGCACGGGCCATCGCATTGAAGTGAAGGTCGTTGCCATCGAGATAACGTTGCTGCCAGGTGTCGCCGCGATCGAGAGTCTCGAGAAAACGGCCGTAGGCGCCTACCGCAAAACCCCGGCCCACGCCATCGAACCAGACGTCGAGTAGCGGTTCCTCGTCCTCCGGAGCCGCGAAGACCATACGCCAGCGTTCGCCGGCATCGTCGCTCAAAAGGATCACGCCATCGTGCCCCACCGCGGCAAGACGCTGCGCGTCGACCACGGCGATGGCGGTCAGCAGCATCCCGTTCGGCGTCGCTGCCTGGCGCCAGCCGAGTCCCCCGTCATCCGACAGGAAGATGCTTCCCCGTTCGCCCACGCTCACCAGACGCGGACCCACAGCGACGGCATCGAGCATCAGGAGATGCTCGATCTGCAACTGCGTGGCAGGCATCCGCGGCGCCGGGCGCTCCGAGAAAGCGAAGGCCACCGCCGAAATCACGAACAGCGCGAAGAGAAGCCCGATCGCCCTGTTCATGCCGCAGCCCTGCGGCGGACCTTAACGCGTGCCAGCGCCGCGGAGCCCGGCCGGGGTGAATCGCGCAGGCCGGGGATCGGTCACCCGATAGACCCGTGGCTCGTCATTGCGCAGGCCCATGGCGATGTAGCGGCCGGACTGAAGATCGTGGTGGACCTCCAGCGATGGATACTGCATCGGGATGTCGTAGAAGTTGATGTTGTGCTGCTCCGCCACCCGCCACAGCTGGTCGCGCCCGTCGTACTTATCGACCACCAAAGCCATCCAGGAATCCTCGTCCAGGTAAAAGGTGCGACGCTGGTACAGGTGGCTGGTACCGTCCTTCAGCGTGGCGTCCACGACCCAGACGCGATGCAGCTCATAACGCGCATGATCGGGGTTGATGTGCCCGGCCCGGAGCACGTCGTCCATGCCGATGGTGTCGCCAACGAGCTTGTAGGAGTTGTAAGGCACGTAGATCTCGCGCTTGCCCACCAGCTCCCAGTCGTAGCGGTCGATCGCGCCGTTGTACATCACGAAGTCGTCGTTGGTACGCAGCCCGTCGGCGGCGGTTCCGGGGTTGTCATAGGCCACCTGCGGGGCCAGGCGCACCCGGCGCTGCCCCGGGTTGTAGGTCCAGGCCTGGCGCGAGTCGAGATACTCGTGCACCAGCAGGATCTGCCCGGCGAGTCGGGCTGGAGCGGTCACGGTCTGCAGGAAGTTGGCGATCTTGCCGGGTTCGATCTGGTCCTCGGACTTGACCAGGCTTCCGTAGTGGAAATCGTACTCATAGTCGAAACGCACCGGGGTATAACTGCCGGCGCGCGTCACCGCCGCCTGGCTCCAGTTCATCACATAGGACTCGCCGCGATACCGGACCAGGTGGTTCCAGATGGCCTCCGCACCACTTTGCGGAATCGGGAACGGGATGCCCCCGGTGGTGCCCCGGAAGGTCAAGCCGTCCTCAGACATCGAGACCCGGGTAGCGTTGGCCATTGTCTGGTCGTAGTGCCCCTGCGGAAACGCCGCGCTGCGACGCGTCGGGTACACGTTCATCTTCCAGGTCGGGTAGGTCTCGAGCATCGCGATCTGGCCCGGGGTCAGGTTCTCGCGGTGCTGGTCGAGATTGGAGGCGTCGATGGTGAACAGGATCCCGTCGTCGGCGAAGGGATCGGCGTAGTGGCCGCCGGGCACATGGCCTTCCGGCGCACCGGTCAGACCGCCGTCCCACTCGGGAATCGTGCCTGCTTCATTGCCGGCCCGTTCCGCGCCCAACGGGGTCAGATCCTGGCCCAACCGCGCGGCCTCGGCCTCGGATACCTGCGCGTGGACGGGCGCGACCACCACGGCCAGCGCCAGCGCAGACGCCAGCATGGTCAACTTGATTTGCATGATGCTTGGGGCTCCTCGATGCCTGTCGTTGCTCAGAACGAGTAGCTGATGCTGATCGCAAGAAAGTCGCGATCCTTGAGGGGGTTGGTGTGGCTGGAATAGGACGGGGATTGCTCCGGCGGAAAGAGCGGGTCGACCGCTGCATTAGGGTCGGTACCCCGGATCTTCTCGCCCCCGAAAAACGAGGTGTAAGAGAGGTCGATTTCAAGGTTCTGCAGGTAGTTGATCCCAAGACCGAGCGTCAGCGCCTTCGCCCCCTCGTTGAAGGTCGGGCTTCGGCCCCTCACGTCGTGGCTGAAGACCAATCGTGGCGACAGCGTGGCGGCACCGATCACGTTCGGATAATCCATCCGGCCAACGACCCGGTAACCCCATGAATCCCGGCTCGCATAGCCGCTTTCCTGCACGGAGCCGAACGAGGTCCCCGTATTATCCAACCCCGGGGCTGGCAAAAACACGCCAGGCGCATTGAAGGGCACGTCTCTTGGCAGATCCAGGTGCGTATAGCCGATTTCTCCAACGGCGATCAACTGCTGCGCACCAAAAGTTGGGCCAAAGGCCTTGGTGGCGGAAGCCTGCAGCTGCTGCATTCTGACGCGCTTGTATCCCTGAATCTCTCCGTCATCAGTGAGCAGGTTGCTCGGCACCTGGTTCGGTTGACCAAGGGCGGCCAAGAGCAATTCCGGGGCCGCAATCTGCACCGGCTGGTTGGGTCGATACGAATACTCGCCCTGAAGCGCGATCCCCCACGGACCGGGCGTGTTGAAGCTCAATCCCCAAAGGCGGATGTCTTCAGGATACTCCGCGAAATACCGCGCCGTTCCGGTCTGACCGACCACTGCGTCCAGCGGCACCTCCGTGCCTGGCGGCAGCCCGAGCGTTGGCGGGGCAGGCACCAGCACTGGCGCCCCGGTTATCGCAGTCGTGGGGGTTCCGGCGATTCCGGACGCAAACGGGACCCGGCTATGATAGTTCAGGAAATAGACGCCAAACTCGGTGAAATTGAGCTGATCGGCAAAATATCGGGCGGCGATACCGTACTGACCCGAGTCGCTCGCCTTGCGGTCACGATCTCGCGGCGCCCAGACGGCGGCGGCCGGATCAAACGGTCCGGCCACGGCGACCGTGGCGGGGTAGTAGGGATTCGGGATCAGTTCGCCCGGAGCCATTGGATTTCCGATGACCGGAGGAACGGGATTCGTTGCGGGCTCCCGCAGGTCGTTCCTGCGACCAAACCCGACGAACACGTTCTCACCACCCGGGCTCAGGAAGTCGTTGCTGCTGAAGAACGTACCCGCGGGATCGATCCGTGTCTCCTCCCACTCGAGCATCCAGACGCCTTCGACCGACAGGCGGTCGGTGAGGTCATGCGAAGCCCAGAGCATGTTCAGCGGCATCAGGCCCTCGCGCAGTTCGGAGCCGGGAATGCGCAGGCGGCTGACGTCGATCGGGTTCAGCACGTTGATGCCGTTCTGGATGAAGGTGCTCTCACCCCAGTTCACGACCTGGCGGCCCAGGCGCAGGCCCAGCCAACGGTCACCGACATCGAAATCTCCGCGGACGTAGGCATCGAGGATCTCGAAATCGCGGCCCGCCTGGTCACGCGCCTCCGAACTCAGACCGCTCTTGCTCATCACCGCGTCGTCGTAGAAATAGGTTGCTCGGACGAAGGCCCCGTAGTTGCGGTAATTCAATTCCAGGTCGTGGGTGGCCTTCGCCGTGAGGGACACCACATCGCCACGGTCCCAATTGAGATTGCCATCGTCCTCGTTCACCGAGCGCGCGGTGCCACCATTGGCAATCCCGATCAGCGAGTCGTCGGGATTCTGCATCCGCCAGCGTGCGCCCAGCGACAGCGTCGTATCGAAGCTTCCAGTCACCTCCCCGCTGGCGCTGGTGAACTCGAAGGATTGAGACGGCGCCGAGGCGCCAAGCGCAAGGGCCACTGCGGTGGCCATGAGGCTGAAACGACCAAAACGCCACTCGGAACTCCGAGGTCTCGGTGACATGCAACGCTCCCTTCGTGGTAAGCCGGATCGCCCCGGCGGCTCGTTTTACCTACCTTATTAGTATTCGCTCTGTTCGGCGATTCGGTATAACGGCAGCCCCTCATGACCGTCTGCCGTTGACCTGCGGGACAAGCGCCCTGTGCGGTCAATAAGGCGGTAATGCATGAGCTGTCCAAAAGGCCGGCCGCCCTTCGAGTGCCTGGGGGAGCATACGAGATATGCCCATCAAGTCAACACTGTCTGCACCCCGCGCTTCACGAGGGATGCCTACGAAGACATCGATTCGGCACCTCAGCCATAAACCGACTGCCGTTCGCGCAGGATCGATCGTCGGCGGATG
>PUOZ01000154.1 GCA_003553165.1 Thioalkalivibrio sp. | reverse complement strand
GCCACCTGATACCGGAACCGCGGCACGAGAACGACGCTGGCCCGGACCAGGAACTGCACCCGCAGGAGGCGAGCGAGGAACGCATTTCGCTGTCGGAACGCTTTGGCCTGTGGCTCGCCTTCCACCCGCTGTCGCAGGACCAGTATCTGGACATTGTGTGGCACCACCTGGCCCGCCTGAACGCCACCGTTGCGGACCACGAGCGACAGGAACTGGCGATCGAAGCGGTACGCTTCGCGACGCTGAGAGGATCACGCAGCGCCCGCGTCGCCAGCCAGTTCGCGGCCGATCATGCAGGGCACAGGCTCCTGAACGGGGTTCGCTGAGCAACCCCTTGGCCAGGCTGGCGCCCCCGTACCCACCGGGACCCTCGAAAGAGCGAGGCCCGCCGGCCTTCCGGCGGGTGTCGGCAGCAGGGATGCTGCCGTCAAGCCTACAGGGATGTATCCACGGCGTCCCGCAGGAAGGCCGCCGGGCCTCGCTCCAACCCGCGTGCGGGGACCGGGGCCCCGCCGATTCAGCCCATGTTTTCGTGGATGGCCCGGGTAACCGCGTCGATTTCAGCGGGCACCTTGATCGGCGTCCGGCTGGCCTGCGCGATGGCGGTGTCGGGATCCTTCAGCCCGTGCCCGGTCAGCGTGCAGACGACGCTGGACCCGTCCGGAATCTTGCCCGCACGGATGTCGCGCAGCGCCCCGGCCACCGACGCTGCCGAAGCCGGCTCGCAGAAGACCCCCTCCTTCTCCGCCAGCAACTTCTGCGCGGCCAGGATCTCATCGTCGGTGCACTCGTCGAACCAGCCGCCGGACTCCTCGCGCACCTTCCAGGCGACATCCCAGGACTGCGGATGGCCGATCCGGATCGCGGTGGCGACCGTGTCGGGGTTGTCCACCATCGCGCCGCGCATGAACGGCGCGCTGCCGCTGGCCTGGTAGCCGATCATCTTCGGCCGCTGCCCGGCGACGCCGCCGCCGGCGTAGCGGCAATGGCCGCTGCAGAAGGTACAGGCGGCCGTGACATGGTCTCCCGAATGCGCGGCAAGCTCGGAGTAGCCGATCCAGTGCGCGGTGATGTTGCCCGCGTTGCCCACCGGCAGGCAGTGGAAATCGGGCGCCCGTCCCAGCTCCTCGACGATTTCGAAGGCCGCCGTCTTCTGGCCCTGCAAGCGGAACGGATTGACCGAGTTGACCAGCGTTACCGGGGCCGCGCTGGCGACCTCCTTGACCAGGCGCATACCGTCATCGAAGTTCCCCTCGATCTGGATCACCACCGAGCCGTGCATCATCGCCTGGGCCAGCTTGCCCATCGCGATCTTGCCGTCCGGAATGACCACGAAGGCGGTGATGCCGGCGCGGGCCGCGTAGGCGGCGGCCGCGGCCGAGGTATTGCCCGTCGAAGCGCAAATGATCGCCTTGGAGCCCTCTTCCACGGCCTTCGTCACGGCCATGGTCATGCCCCGGTCCTTGAACGAGCCGGTGGGGTTCAGGCCCTCGAACTTGACGTACAGTTCGACGTCTCGCGAGAGCTCCCGGGGGATGTTGTTCAGCCGGATCAGGGGCGTATTGCCCTCACCCAGCGAGATGATCCGGGTGTCGTCGTGCACCGGGAGACGGTCCCGGTAGCGGTCGATCAGGCCGGTATAGCGATGTCCGAAAGCCATGATGAATGTTCCGTTGGGATGGGCGGTGTGGAGTCAGCGGGCCAGGGATTCCATGCGGATCCGCGTCACCGGCGAACTCAGGTGGGGGAGCGCTTCGATCTCGTCGATGGCGCGCTGCATGTCGCCTTCGCGGACCTCGTGGGTCAGGATGATGATCGTGGCCTCGCCACGCTCGGGATCGGGTTCACGCTGCAGGATCGCCTCGATGCTGATGCTGTGGGCGCCGAGCACGCGCGTGATGTCGGCCAGCACCCCCGGCCGGTCATGGGCGCGCAGGCGCAGGTAAAAGGAGGTCCGCACCTCGGCCATGGGCAGGATCGGCAGATCGGACAATGCGCCCGGCTGGAAGGCCAGGTGCGGCACCCGGTTCTCCGGGTCCGCGGTCAGCGCGCGCACCACGTCGACCAGGTCGGCAACCACGGCAGAGGCCGTGGCCTCGGCGCCGGCACCGGCGCCGTAATACAGCGTCGGACCGACGGCATCGCCCATCACCAGCACCGCGTTCATCACGCCATCGACGTTCGCGATCAGACGCCGCTCCGGAATCAGGGTCGGATGCACGCGCAGCTCGAAGCCGCCCCCGGCCCGGCGGGCGATCCCCAGGTGCTTGATGCGGTAGCCCAGTTCGCCGGCAAAGGTCACATCCTCCCGGGTGATCCCGCTGATGCCCTCGACATGGATACGCTCGAACTGCAGCGGGATGCCGAAGGCAATGGCCGCGAGGATGCACAGCTTGTGGGCCGCGTCGATGCCTTCCACGTCGAAGGTCGGATCGGCCTCTGCATAGCCAAGGCGCTGGGCCTCGGCGAGGACGTCGCCGAAATCCCGCCCGTGATCGCGCATCTCGGTCAGGATGAAATTGCCTGTGCCGTTGATGATGCCCGCAACCCAGTCGATGCGGTTACCCGCGAGGCCCTCGCGCAGCGCCTTGATGATCGGGATGCCACCGGCCACCGCGGCTTCGAAGGCAACGACCACGCCCTGCTCCTGCGCACGAGCGAAGATCTCGTTGCCGTGCAGCGCAATCAGGGCCTTGTTGGCGGTCACCACATGCTTGCCTGCCGCGATCGCCTGCAACACCAGCGCCCGTGCCGGCTCGGTACCGCCCATCAACTCGACCACCACCTCGACGTCCGGATCGTTCACGACGGAGGCCGGATCGTCGGTCAGGCGCACGCCGTTGAGGTCGCATTCGCGTTCGCGCGCCAGATCGCGAACCGCCGCAGCGACCACGGCAATACCGCGTCCGGCGCGCCGCGCGATCTCGTCGCCATTGCGGGCGAGCACCTGCACGGTCCCGCAGCCGACGGTTCCCAGGCCGAGCAATCCAATTCTGACGGGCTTCATTCGAGGGCTTCCTTTTTACAGCCGAGGTTTGTCGTGGGTCCAGTATCAGTGGGCCGTTCGCGCAGGGTCGGCCTCCTCCACCCTGGCGCTCGCCAGAATGGAGTCCGCGCGGAACATCGCCTTGATGCCGCGCAGGGCCTGGCGGGTGCGCTGCTCGTTCTCGATCAGGCTGAAACGCACGTGCGTATCGCCATAACTGCCGAAACCGATTCCCGGCGAAACCGCCACCTTTGCGTCGCGCAACAGCTTCTTGGAGAACTCCAGGGAACCCATGGCGCGGTAGGGCTCCGGGATCGGCGCCCAGACGAACATCGTTGCCTTCGGCCTTGCGACCTTCCAGCCCATCGCGTTGAGGCCGTCGCAGAGGACATCGCGACGGCACCGGTAGAGTTCGCAAATCTCCTGCACGCATTCCTGCGGCCCTTCCAGCGCCGCGATCGCCGCGACCTGGATCGGGGTGAAGGTGCCGTAGTCGAGGTAGGATTTCATTCGCGCCAGTGCCGCGACGAGGGTCGGGTTCCCGCACATGAAGCCTACGCGCCAGCCCGGCATGTTGTACGTCTTGGAGAGCGTATAGAATTCGACCGCGATCTCCTTGGCGCCCGGGACCTGCAAGACGGAGGGCGCCTTGTAGCCGTCGAACACGATCTCCGCATACGCGATGTCGTGCACCAGCCAGATATGATTCTCGCGGCAGATCTCCACCACGCGCTCGAAGAACTCGAGGTCGACACACTGGGTCGTGGGATTCGCGGGGAAATTGAGGATCAGCATCTTCGGACGCGGCCAGGAATCCTGGATGGCGCGGTTGAGTTCGGCGAAGAAGTCGACATCGGGCGTCAGCGGCACGTGGCGCACGTCCGCCCCGGCGATCACGCAACCGTAGGGATGGATCGGATAGGCAGGGTTCGGCACCAGCACCGCGTCGCCGGGGCCGAGGATGGCCAGCGCAAGATGCGCGAGGCCCTCCTTGGAGCCGATCGTCGAAATGGCCTCGGTCTCGGGATCGAGATCCACGTCGTAACGCGCCTTGTACCAGCGCGTGATTGCGCGGCGCAGGCGTGGAATGCCCTTGGAGACCGAGTAGCGGTGCGTATCGCCACGCTGTGCCACCTCCACCAGCTTGTCGACGATGTGCTGCGGGGTCGGCTGGTCGGGATTGCCCATGCCGAAATCAATGATGTCCTCGCCCCGAGCTCGGGCCTCTGCCTTCAATTGGTTGACGATATTGAAGACATAGGGCGGCAAACGCTCGATGCGGGGAAAGACGTCCATCACGGATGGGTTCCTGGCTCATGGATTGGGATGGTGTGGCCGTGAACACCCGGCCGGTTCAACGCAAACGGGTGAAAGTATAACCCGCCCATCGCAGTGTCAACGCAATGACCCCCGATGCCAACACCCGCGGCATCAGGGGGCGCTTGCCGCAGGGGGCCGATGCCGGTAGGTTTGGGTTCATGCAGTTCACGCAGATCACCGACGCAGAACAAAACATGATCACCGGCTATGCGCCGGATCATGTCGCGGTCAACGGGGTCCGCTACGCGCACAGCCTGATCCTCCGCCCCGATCGACTGCTGCCGTCGTGGCCGGTGACCGATGTCGGCGCCCTGAGTCTCGACACGCTTGCATGGGTGCACGCGAACCCGCCGGAGATCCTGTTGCTGGGAACGGGACAGCGCCAGACCTTTCCCGAGCGGGCGCTTTGGCGGGAATTGCGGGCGCAACCGTGGGGGCTCGAGATCATGGACACCGCCGCTGCCTGCCGCACCTACAACCTGATCATGGCGGAGGGACGGATGGTCGCCGCGGCGCTGATCGTCGACGGCTGAGGGCCTTCATCCCGGCACCGCCTGCCCCGTCGGGCGGGGGGCCGACCCGGAACTCAGGGGCGCGGCAGGAGCACATCCTCCGACAAGCCGCGGGCCCGGAGCAGGCGGCGCAGGCGCTTCAGGGCCTCCATCTGGATCTGCCGCACCCTTTCCCGGGTCACCCCGATCTCGACCCCCACCTGCTCCAGCGTACAGCGCTCGAAACCGTGCAGCCCGAATCGGCGCACCAGGACCTCGCGCTGCTTCTGGTCGAGTTCCTCCAGCCAGGCGGCGACGAGATTGCGGATGTCTTCGTCCTCGAGAAGTGCCGACGGCCCGGCCGAATTCTCGTCCGGCAGGATCTCGGTCAACGACCGGTCGCCGTCCGGCCCCACCGCGATGTCGATGGAGGTCGAGGGTTCGGACATCGCCCGGAGCTTCTGGATCTCGGCCACGGGCTTGCCCAGCCGGTTCGCCAGCTCCTCCTCGCTGGGTTCCCGGCCCAGTTCCTGCGTCATCCCACGCGCCACCTTGCTCTGGGCGCGCAGCTCCTTGCTCACATGCACCGGTATGCGGATCGTCCGCGCCTGGTTCATCAGCGCGCGCTCGATGGTCTGGCGGATCCACCAGGTCGCGTAGGTGGAGAAGCGGAAGCCGCGCTCGGGATCGAACTTCTCCACCGCGTGCATCAGGCCGAGGTTGCCCTCCTCGATGAGATCCAGCAGCGCCAGACCCCGATTCATGTAGCGGCGGGCAATCTTCACCACCAGCCGCAGATTGCATTCGATCATCCGCTGCCGGCCCCTGGGGTCCCCCGCCCGCGCCAGGCGGGCATAGTAGACCTCTTCCTCCGGGGTCAGCAGCGGGCGGAACTCGATGTCGCGAAGGTAGAGCTGGATGGCGTCCAGTTCCGCCGGCCCGGCGTCCTGCTGCAGACGCCCGGTAGCCGCCACCCGGATCGGATCCGCCTCGACCGGATCCTCGTCATCAACCGTCCCGGCGACCTCGTCGACTTCGTCGACCTCGGGATCGTCGCCATCGTGGTCCGGAGAGGCGTCCACTCCGGGTTCCGTTGGTTCGTCAGGGACCCGCTTCAGAAATCGGTTCTGTGAAGACATGGTGCAGAACTTCTCCGTCTGAACGCCAGCATCTACCGCCGGGGAAGATAACGCGTCGGGTCGACAGGCGCACCATCGACCCGGATTTCAAAGTGCAACATGGGACGGTCGGCCCCGGAATCGCCCAGCAGTGCGATCCTCTGGCCGGCGCGCACATTCTGGCCCTCGCGCACCAGCAACTCGTCATTGTGCCCGTAGGCGCTGATGAAGCGGGCATCGTGCTTCAGGATGATAAGCCTGCCGTAACCGACCAGTCCACTTCCCGCATAGACCACCTCCCCGTCCGTGGCCGCACGCACCTCGTCGCCGCGACTGCCGCCGATGGCGATTCCCCGGCGCGTGGTCGCGCTGTTGGAGAAGGGACGCAACACCGGGCCGTCCGCCGGCCACTGCCATTGCAAGCCCTGCCGCCCGGCCGCCGTCCCGCCCCCTGCGGCCGGGCGCGCCGGTGGCGGGGCGGCCGTGGGCGCCGGATCTCCGGCGCGCGCGATGGACGGTTCCGTGGGCCGCGGCCGCGCGCTCGGTGCGGGCGCTGGAGACGGCGCAGGCACACGGGCCGACGGTGCCGGAGCAGGCCGGCCAGCCAGGGGCGCGGAGCCGGTCAGGCGCAGGCGCTGGCCGGGATAGATCAGGTAGGGCGGCCCGATACCATTGCGGTGCGCGAGGTCACGCCAGTCCAGTCCGTGCCGGGTCGCGATGCGGTAAAGCGTCTCGTCCCGCTGCACAACGTGGGTTCCGGGAACGCTGCCCGCATCGGGCGTCGCCGGCGGCCGTGCGGCACAACCGGCGAGTCCGGCCACCAGCAACGCCAGAATGAGGCAGAGGACGAGGGGCCCGGAACGCATCAATCGGCAAGAGTCATGAAGGCCATGATCGCCACCAACAGGAAGACCGACAGCCATCCGAGGCGTTCCATATAGGGACGCAGGTGGCGGTCCGCCTGCGGACCCAGCCAAGCCATCAGAAGGCCCACTGCGAAGAAGCGAGCGCCGCGGCCGACCAGGGAGGCAATCACGAAGGGCAGCAGCGGCATCGCCAGGGCGCCGGCGGTGATGGTGAACAGTTTGTAGGGGATCGGCGAGAAACCGGCAATCAACACCACCCACACCCCCCAGACCGCGAACCATTCCTGGGCCAGATCCAGACTCTCCCCGTGCCCCGCCTCGATGACCCACGGCGAGACCAATTCGTAGGCAAGCATGCCGATCACGTAGCCGAGCAATCCACCCAGCACCGAAAAGACGGTGGTCAGCGCGGCCAGCCGCAGGCCCTCACGCGGACGCGCCGCAGCCATCGGCGCAAGCATCACATCGGGAGGGATGGGAAAAAATGAAGACTCGGCGAAGGACAGCGCCGCGAGATAACGCGGCGCGTGGCGGTGCCGCGACCAGCCCATCACCCGGTCATAAAGCGGCTCGAAGATCTTCACTGCTCGGACCCGGAGAGCATTGGCACGAAACACACGGCATCGAGCAGATCCCGCACGAAGGCCTCCTCGGTGTGGGTGTAACGCACCAGCTGCTGGCGCCCGTCGACACCCTCCACCGGCGCGACCAGCCGCCCACCGGGCGCGAGTTGCACCAGGAGCTCATGCGGCACCTCGCGGGGCGCCGCGGTCAGCAGAATGCCATCGAACGGCGCCTTCGCGGGCCAACCCTCGGCGCCGTCCCCATGCCGGACGCTGACGTTGTTGATCCGGAGCCGGCTGAGCAGCTCACGCGCATCGCGGCTCAGGGCATGGATGCGCTCTACGGAGTACACGCGTTCGACCAGATGGGCCAGTACCGCGGCCTGGTAGCCCGAACCGGTGCCGATCTCCAGAACGTTGCGCACGGGTGCACCATCGAGAAGGGTCTCGGTCATCCGGGCAACGATGTAGGGCTGTGACACGGTCTGCTTGTAGCCGATGGGCAGAGCGATGTTCTCGTATGCCCGATGCACCAGCGCCTCTTCCACGAACAGGTGACGCGGCACCTGACGGATGGCCTCCAGTACCGCGGCATTGCGGATTCCGAGCTCCGACAACTGTTTGACCATCCGGTCGCGCGCGCGCTGGGAGGTCAGGCCGGCGCCCGAGATATCAAACGCCATCCGCTTCTCCTTCCAGCCAGCGTCCCACGGTATCGATCGCCTCGAACTGGGTGAGGTCCACCTGGATCGGGGTGACCGACACGTAACCCTCGCGCACCGCAAAGAAGTCGGTGCCCGGACCGGCGTCCTGTTCGGGCCCTGCCGGACCCACCCAGTAGATCGGCCGCCCGCGCGGATCGCTGGCTTTCACGACCGGCTCCGACTTGTGGCGATGTCCCAGGCGGGTCGCCTGGACACCACGGATTTGCTCGAACGGCAGATCCGGCACGTTGACGTTCAGGATCGTGGCGGCGGGCAGCGGGACCCGATGCAGGCGATCGAGAAGATTCAGCACCACCCGGGCGGCCGCGTCATAGTGCTGCATGCGCGGCCCGACGAGCGACACCGCGATCGCAGGCAAGCCGAGAAACCGGCCTTCCATCGCCGCCGCCACGGTACCCGAATACAGGACGTCGTCGCCCATGTTCGCTCCCGAGTTGATACCCGAGATCACCAGATCCGGCTCGCGGTCCAGAAGACCCGTGATCGCAAGGTGCACGCAGTCGGTGGGTGTCCCGTCAACCCCCATGTCGCCGTTCTCGAGCTCCTGTGCGCGCAGGGGGTGCACCAACGTCAGGCTGTTGCTGGCGCCGCTGCGGTCCCGATCGGGCGCCACGACCCGCACATCCGCGACCGTGCGCAGATGTCTCGCCAGGCACTGAATGCCGGGCGCGTGGATACCGTCGTCATTGCTGACCAAGATGCGCATGAGCGAACAAACCGGGGATGGAGGCGCCTAATATACTGGAAACCGTGAGACACGCACCGAATCCGGCATCATCGGCGCAGGCCCGCGCCGCGCTTGCCCCCAAAGCCCGAACCGGGCGAGGCTGACACAGCCACCGGCGTGTGCGCCACCAGGGCGGGTGGGGAAACCCACGCTGCGAAGGATGCGCGCGCCCCTGCACGGGATGACAGGATGAACTCAGACGAAGACCCGAACGACCTCGGACACTTTCTTCGCGCCATCGGCGAAGTCCGGCGCCTGGAACACGATCAGGCCGATGTGCGCTCGCCGGCCCCGGTCGCACGCGCCCAGAAGCGGCGGGAGGACGATGTGGCCGTGCTGCGCGACCTGCTCAGCGATCCGGTGAATGCGACGGACCTGCAGCCCGGGGACGAACTGCGGTTCGTGCGCCCCGGCGTCAGCAGGCGTGTCTTCCGGAATCTGAAACGCGGCCATTACCGGGTGCAGGAGGAACTCGATCTGCATGGCCTGTTCTCGGGCGAGGCCCGCAGGGCCGTGGCGACCTTTCTGAACGAGGCACGCTTCGAGGGACACCTCTGCGTCCGTGTCGTGCACGGCAAGGGCCTCCGGTCGCGGCAGCAGGGGCCGGTGTTGAAAGGCCTGCTCGATCACTGGCTGCGGCAACGCGACGACGTCCTCGCATTCTGCTCGGCCCGGCCCGCGGATGGGGGGACCGGCGCCGTGTACGTGCTCCTCCGGCGCGCCGTCGCTACCAGGCCGTGAGTTCCGCCCCGGCGCTCCCGTTCGGCTCGCCCATCAGCATCACCCGTTGCCGGGAAACGGCAGTTCTGTAGGTCGGGTTAGCCCAACGGGCGTAACCCGACGGGCTTCGCACCCACCCATGGCCGCAAAGCAGCGTCGTCCCAGGCGCCCCGGCACGTCGGGTTACGCTGCGCTAACCCGACCTACAGTTTCCGGCTTTTCCTCGTCAGGGGTGGCGCAGGACCATGAAAGCCAACGGGGAAGCAGCGGACACCGTTGCGTTGGCGGCATGATCTCCGTAGGGTAACCGGACACGGACCGGTGGCCGGCGCGTCGGGCCAGGACCGCCGAAATGACTTGCCATCACCGTTTTTTCGATGCAATATCTTTACAGCATCTATGCAAAAATTTGTACAGACACCATGAGGGCCGACATGATGAACAAATGGAAGCTGCTTCCCCTGGCGCTTGCGCTGGCCGTCGCTGCACCGGCCCAAGCCGACGCGCTGGATGATCGGGTTGCCGCCAGCCAGGCTGCCATTCAGAAATTTGCCTCCAGCCTGCAGGGGGACCTGCAGGCCGCGATGCAGGAAGGGGGTCCGATCCAGGCCATCGAGGTGTGCCAGCAACGGGCACCCGAGATCGCCAGCGACATCTCCAGCGAGACCGGGTGGACCGTTGGACGCACCAGCTTGAAGCTGCGCAATCCCGACAACGCCCCCGACGAGTGGGAGCGCGCGGTGCTCAAGGACTTCGACGCCCAGCGAGCCGCCGGTGTGCCCGCCGCCGAGCTGTCCCGCCACGAAGTCGTCGAAGAAGGCGATGACACGGTATTCCGGTTCATGCGCGCGATCCCGACGGCCGGCCTCTGCCTGACCTGTCACGGATCCGAGTTGGGTGGGGACATCAAGCATGCACTGGAACGGCTGTATCCCGACGATCAGGCGACGGGCTATTCCGAGGGCGACGTACGCGGCGCCTTCACCATCATCCAGCGCATGTAGGACTGCGCGGGGGCCCTATACCCGCTTGGCCTGACCATGGGGCTGCGCACTGGCGCAGCCCCTCTTCATTTCCGGAGTGTCCTTATGCCGGGCCGCGCCCATGCGCCGCCCTGTGCTACATTTCGAGCCAGGTCGGTGCACGCGTCCTTTCACCGTGCCTAGGAGCCTGTCGGACTTGGGTGCCCGTAGCGAGCCGCGTGGGAGAGCGAGGGCATTTTTTCATGATTTCGAGGCGCATAGTGGTTCTATGCAACGAGAAAGCAGGGAAAAATGCACCG
>PUOZ01000212.1 GCA_003553165.1 Thioalkalivibrio sp. | reverse complement strand
TTTCAGGTGCCGTTCCTGGTGCGGGCCGGGCTGTTGCCCCGGCCGCGGTTCCGGCGCGCGCACGCCGGGGTGCGGAAGATCGTGCGCCTGATGCTGCCGGCGATCCTCGGAACCTCCGTGGTCCAGATCAACCTGCTGGTGGATACCGTGATTGCGTCCTTCCTCGTCGCAGGCTCGATCTCGTGGCTCTACTTCGGCGATCGCTTCGTCGAGCTGCCCCTGGCCCTGTTCGGTATCGCGATCGCCACGGTGATCCTGCCGCGCCTGTCCGGCGAGCATTCCCGCGCCGACCAGGCGGCGTTCGGACGCACCCTGGACTGGGCGCTGCGCCTGTCGCTGCTGGTGGCGCTACCGGCCACGGCCGGCCTGATCGTGCTGTCGGTGCCGATCCTGGCCACGCTGATTCAGTACAGCGCCTTTACCGAACACGACACCCGGATGGCTGCGATGGCATTGGCCGCCTACGGCCTGGGGTTGCCGGGCTTCATCCTGATCAAGATCCTCGCTCCTGGCTTTTTCGCCCGCCAGGACACGAAGACGCCGGTGAAGATCGCGGTGATCGCGATGCTCGCAAACATGGTGTTGAACCTGCTGTTCGTGCTGCCCTGGTATCTCTCGGGAATCCCGGGCGCCCATGCCGGCCTTGCGCTCGCGACCTCGGCCTCGGCCTACCTGAACGCCGGACTCCTGTACCGCGGACTCCTGCGCGAGGGCATTTACCAGCCGGGACCGGCGCTGCCGCACTTCCGGATCGGGCTCTGGTCGGCGCTGGCGGTGATGGTCGCGCTGCTGATCCTGCTCGCCCCGGGGTGGGACCAGTGGTCCGGCTGGGCCGCCACCCAGCGCGGCTTGGTGCTGTTCGGCCTGATTGCCGCTGGCAGCGGGTCCTTCCTGCTGACGCTCTGGTTGGCGGGGCTGCGCCCGCGCCAGTTCCTTCTGCACGACGCCTGAAGATCCATCACTACGTCCGGGTTCGGGTGTGGTCGCCACGAGCGCGGGGTATACTTCCGCTTTTGCGCGGATGAGTGGCGATGCGGCTGTTGCGCGGCTTGGGCCCTCGCGGACCGGTGTACTCCGGGGCGGTGGTCACAATCGGGAACTTCGACGGCTTCCATCGGGGGCATCAGGCGGTCGTGTCGCGCCTGCTCGCGGCCGGGAAGAGCCTGCGCGCGCCTTCCGTGCTGATCACCTTCGAACCCCTGCCGCTGGAATTCTTCGCGCCCGACCGCGCGCCGGGGCGCCTGCAGCGCCTGCGCGACCGCGTGGAGTTCCTGCGCACCACCGGCCTGGACGCCGTCTGGATGATGCGCTTCGGTGCCCCCCTGGCGAACGAGCCGGCGCAGGACTTCGTGCGGCGTGTGCTGCATCGGGCGCTGGGTGCGCGGCACGTGTTGGTCGGTGACGATTTCCGCTTCGGGAAGGGGCGCGGCGGCGACTACGCGCTGCTGGAATCCATGGGACGCGAGCTGGGCTTCACCGTGGAGTCGACCCCGACCCTGGCGGACGCCGAGGGACGCATCAGCAGCACCCGGGTCAGAGCCGCCGCGCAGGCGGGCGATTTCGACGCCGCCGCCCGCTTGCTCGGGCGTCGCTACGGGATCTGCGGCCGGGTCTCTCACGGAGACAAGCGCGGCCGGGTGATCGGGTTCCCCACCGCCAACGTGCGGCTGGGCGCGCAGCCGATGGCGCTGCGCGGGGTTTTTGCCGGGTGGCTGTTCACGCGGCGCGGCGATATCTTTCCCGCGGTCGCCA
Organism: Thioalkalivibrio sp.; assembly: GCA_003553165.1. GTDB lineage: Bacteria > Pseudomonadota > Gammaproteobacteria > Ectothiorhodospirales > Ectothiorhodospiraceae > Thioalkalivibrio. Next base: position 9,128 of record PUOZ01000212.1, on the reverse strand, counting down.
ACATCGGCTGGCGGCCGACGGTCGCCGGCACCGAGCAGCGACTGGAGGCCCACGTGCTGGACGCCAGTCCCGATCTCTACGGCGAGCTGGCGCGCTTCGAACCGTTGGCCGGCATTCGTGGCGAACAGCGTTTCGAATCGCTGGACGCGCTGAAGGTCCAGATTGCGCGTGACGTCGCGGCGGCGCGAGCCGTTTTTGCAAACCCATTCTTGCAGCAGCCGGCCTGACCGGCCAACCGGAACTCCCATGGCACGAAAACCGGCCCCGCCGAATCCCTACAAGGACACGCTCAATCTTCCGGAGACCGCATTTCCGATGCGGGCGAACCTGGCCCAGCGCGAACCGGGGTGGCTCTCCGAATGGACCGTCGCACGCCGTTATGACCGGCTGCGCGAGCACTGCGCCGGGCGGCCCCGCTTCGTGCTCGCCGACGGTCCGCCGTATGCCAACGGCTCGATTCACGTCGGGCACGCCGTGAACAAGATCCTGAAGGACTTTATCGTCAAGAGCCGGACCCTGTCCGGCTTCGATGCGCCGTTCGTCCCTGGCTGGGACTGCCACGGGCTGCCGATCGAGCTGAAGGTGGAGCAGAACCTCGGAAAAGCGGGGAAGGACGTGGACCCTGCCACCTTCCGCAGCGCCTGCCGGGCGTACGCGGCGGAGCAGGTCGCAGGCCAGAGCGCCGATTTCCAGCGCCTTGGCGTGCTTGCCGATTGGGATCACCCGTACCTGACCATGGACTACCGTGTCGAGGCCGATACCATTCGCGCCCTGGGCCGGATCATGTCCAGGGATCACGTGCAGATGGGCGAGAAGCCGGTGCACTGGTGCGTGGATTGCGGCTCCGCCCTGGCCGAGGCGGAGGTGGAGTATGAGGACAAGATCTCGCTTGGTATCGACGTCCGCTTCCGGGTCGCTGACGAGATCGATCTGCTGCGGCGCATGAATCTCGAGGGCGATTCGGATGGGCCGGTCAGCGTGGTGATCTGGACCACGACCGCATGGACGCTGCCGGCCAACCAGGCAGTTGCTGTGAACCCGAACCTGAGTTACGTGCTGATCCAGTTCGAACGCGAACGCCTGCTCTTGGCCGAGGATCTGATGGAAGGTAGCTGCGGGCGCTATCAGCTGGGCGAGTGCCGGATCGTCGGACGCGCCAGCGGTTCGAGCCTCGAGGGATTGCAGCTGCAGCACCCGTTCCTTGATCGCGAGGTGCCTGTGATCCTCGGCGATCACGTGACGACGGAGGCGGGCACCGGTTGTGTTCACACCGCTCCGGGCCACGGACAGGACGATTACGCGGTGGGCCTGCGCTACAACCTGCGGGTCGACAACCCGGTGGGGCCGGATGGCTGCTTTCTGCCCGGCACGCCGCTCTTTGCCGGCGAGAACGTGCACCAGGTCAACGCGCACGTGGTCGACGTTCTGCGCGAGCGCGGCAACCTGATCGTGGTCGAGAAGATCCATCACAGTTACCCGCATTGCTGGCGCCACAAGACCCCGACCATCTTCCGGGCCACGCCGCAATGGTTCATCAGCATGGACCGGGCCGATCTGCGCCACGATGCCCTGCGCGCGATCGCAAAGACCCGCTGGTTGCCCGAGTGGGGTGAGGCGCGCATTCACGGCATGGTGGAGAAACGGCCCGACTGGTGCATCTCGCGGCAGCGCAACTGGGGCGTGCCGATCCCGCTGTTCGTGCACCGCGAGTCGGGGCGGCTGCATGCGCGCACGTCCGAGCTGCTGGAGCAGGTGGCGCAGCGGGTGGAAGAGGCGGGCATCGAGGCCTGGTTCGCGCTGGCTCCGAAGGATCTGCTGGGCGAGGATGCAGCAGACTATCTGAAGTCGAAAGACATCCTGGACGTCTGGTTCGACTCCGGCGTGACTCACTTCACCGTCAGCGGCCGTCGGCCGGAACTGGGCCTGCCCGCCGATCTCTACCTCGAGGGCTCGGACCAGCATCGCGGCTGGTTCCAGTCGAGCCTTCTCACCAGCGTCGCGATGCACGGCGAGGCGCCCTATCGGGCGGTGCTCACCCACGGTTTCACCGTGGACGAGAAGGGCGAGAAGATGTCGAAGTCGCGCGGCAACGTGGTTGCGCCGCAGGAGGTGGTGTCCACGCTGGGGGCCGACATCCTGCGCCTCTGGGTCGCCGCGACCGATTTTTCCGGGGAGATGGCGATTTCCGACGGCATCCTCGAGCGCACGGCGGATGCCTATCGGCGCATCCGCAATACCACTCGCTTCCTGCTGTCCAATCTGAACGGCTTCGAACCGGACCGCGATGCGCTCTCCATGGATGCACTGCTGCCGCTGGACCGCTGGATCATCGACCGGGCGCTGGGGGTGCAGACGCAGGTGGTTCGTGCCTATGACGGCTACCAGTTCCACCAGATCTACCAGCGGGTGCACAACTTCTGCTCGGTGGAACTGGGCAGCTTCTACCTGGACGTGATCAAGGATCGCCAGTACACCACGCCGGCGGAGAGCCGCGCCCGCCGCTCCGCCCAGACCGCGATGTACCACGTGGCCGAGGCGCTGACCCGCTGGATTGCTCCGATCCTGAGCTTCACCGCGGAGGAGATCTGGGCTCTGCTGCCCGGGGAACGCGCCGAGAGCGTGCTGTTCAGCCAGTGGTACGACGGCCTGCAGCCGCTGGCCGCGGACGCGGTCTTTACGGCCATGGATTGGGATCGCATTCTCGAGGTACGTACTCATGTTGCGCGCGCGGTCGAGGTCGCACGCAACGAACAGGGCATGGGCGGCTCGCTGAATGCCGAGATCGACCTGTACGTCGAAGGTACGACCGCCGACCTGCTGCGCCGCCTCGGCGATGAGTTGCGTTTCGTGCTGATCACCTCGGATGCCCGGGTGCGCGCCGAAGCGGCCCCGGCGGAGGTCACGCCCGTGAACCTCGCCGATGGTTCCCCGCTGGCCATCGTCGTGCACAAGAGTGAGCATCCCAAGTGCGTTCGCTGCTGGCACCGGCGGCCCGATGTCGGCGCCCATCACGAGCACCCGGAATTGTGCGGGCGCTGTGTCGACAACGTCGCCGGCGCCGGCGAGAACAGGCGGTACGCCTGATGTGGGGTACCAGCGGTCTGCGCCCTGGGCTGGCGCTCGCTGCCTTTGTGGCCCTCGTCGACCAGGTCACCAAGCTTTGGGCCGAGCGGGCACTGACGCTGTACGCGCCGGTCGAGGTCACCAGCTTCTTCAACCTGACCCTGGTCTACAATCCCGGCGCCGCATTCAGCTTTCTGGCTTCCGCAGGCGGCTGGCAGCGCTGGGTACTCTCGGGAATCGCCCTGGGGGTGGGACTGCTGATCTTCGTCTGGCTGGCGCGTGTGCCGCGCCAGGCCTGGCTCTCGGTCGCCTCGCTCGGGCTGATTCTCGGCGGCGCCATCGGCAACCTGGTGGACCGGGTGCGGATCGGCCGGGTCGTCGACTTCCTCGATTTTCACTATGCGGGTTTGCACTGGCCGGCCTTCAACGTGGCCGATGCCGCGATCACGGTGGGTGCGGTCTGCCTGATCATCGCGACCTTCACCGAGCAGCGTATCGTCGAGCACAGGGAGAAGTCATGAGTGTCATTGCGCCGGGAAGCCGCGTTGTCATGCACTACAGCCTTCACCTGGAAGGCGGTTTCGTGGCCGACACCTCGGGCGATGAACCGCTGGACTTCGTGCTGGGGGACGGCACCCTCGAGTCGGGACTGGAGCGGCACCTGATTGGACTGGCGCCCGGCGAGCAGCGGGAATTTGCGATCGCTCCGGGAACCGTGTTCCCCTTTCCCACCAAGGCTGCGGTGCAGGTGCTGGAGCGTTCCGCGTTCCCGAAGGACATGCCCCTGGAGCCCGGACTGATCTTCGAATTCAACCCCCCGGCTGGTGACGTCGTGCCCGGACGGATTCGCAGCCTGGAGGAGGGCGCCGTGACTGTCGATTTCAATCACCCGCTGGCAGGCCAGCCCTTCGACTTCGTCGTCGAGATCCTCGAGGTCGGCGGTGGGCCTGCAGCGGATGCCCTCCCGGAGCGGGACTGAGCCCATGGAAATTCTTCTGGCCAATCCGCGAGGTTTTTGCGCCGGCGTCGAGCGTGCAATCGAAATCGTGGAACGGGCGCTGGAGATCCACGGCGCGCCGCTCTACGTGCGCCACGAGGTGGTGCACAACCGGCACGTCGTCGATCGTCTGCGCGCGGAAGGCGTGGTGTTCGTGGAGGATCTCGACCAGGTTCCCGACGGTCAGGTGGTGATCTTTTCCGCCCACGGAGTGCCGCGCCGCGTGCAGGAGGAGGCGGTTCATCGCGGCCTGAAGGTCTTCGATGCCACCTGTCCGCTGGTGACCAAGGTCCATCTGGAGGTGAGCCGGTATGCCCGCGAGGGCCGTGAGGTGGTGCTGATCGGGCATGCGGGTCACCCCGAGGTCGAGGGCACGCTCGGGCAGTTCGATGCCCGGCACGGGGGGCGGATGTATCTGGTCGAGTCCCTGGCCGACGTGGCCGCGCTGGACGTCGTGGATCCCGGCCGCCTGGCCTATGTCAGCCAGACGACGCTGTCGATGGACGATACCGCGGAGGTGATCGATGCCCTTCGCGAGCGCTTCCCTGCCATCGAGGGGCCGCGGAAGATGGACATCTGCTACGCGACCCAGAACCGCCAGGATGCGGTCAAGGTCCTCGCCAGCCAATGCGACCTGCTGCTGGTGGTGGGTTCGAGGAACAGTTCCAACTCCAACCGCCTGCGCGAGATCGGCACGCGGGCCGGGATCGACGCCTATCTGGTCGACGGGCCGGCCCACGTGGACCCGCAGTGGCTGCAAGGGAAGCGGCACATCGGGGTTACGGCGGGTGCCTCTGCCCCGGAGAACCTCGTCCAGGACCTGATCCACTACCTGGAAGCTAGGGGTGTCGAAAAGGTCAGCGAAGTCGCCGGGCGCGAGGAAGCAGTGACCTTTTCCCTGCCGCAGGCGCTTCGACGTACCTGAGTTCAGGGTCCGCGACGCGTGTTTTGGCCACGGGGCGTTGCCCGTTCAGTCCTCCCCTTGACGTGAAAGTCACGGCTACGCCCGCCCCTGCGCCCCCGCTTGGGGAGCGCGGGAGCTTGCTCCCGGTATCCGCTGTCGGCCACGCCGGTGCCGCGCTGGTGATCACCTGCGAGCATGGCGGCAACCGGATTCCGCCGCTTTATCGCGACCTCTTCGCGCCGCACCGGGCGCTGCTGGATTCGCATCGCGGCTTCGACGCCGGGGCGCTGATCATGGCGCGGGCGCTTGCGGCGGCATTCGGCGTTCCGCTGTTGTCGGCGACGGTGAGCCGACTGCTGGTCGATCTGAACCGTTCGGTCGGGCATCGCCAGCTCCACTTCGATCCGGTCCTGGAACTGCCCGATACCCGGCGGAAGCACATCCTGCAGCATTACTACCAGCCCTATCGCAGCAAGGCCGAGCGTCTGGTGACCGAGGCAATCGCCGAGCGCGGGCGGGTCGTCCACCTTTCCTGCCACAGTTTCACACCGGAGCTGAACGGCAAACGACGAACCGCCGACATCGGCCTTCTGTATGACCCGGCCAGGCCGGGCGAGAAGGCGCTGTGCGCGCGCTGGAAGCGCATGTTCGCGCTCCATGCGCCCGATCTCGCGGTGCGCCGCAACTATCCTTATGCCGGTCGCAACGATGGCCTGACCACGTGGTTGCGGAAGCGCCATTCCTCCGACGCCTATGTCGGTATCGAACTCGAACTCAATCAGAAGCACGTGATGCGCACCACTCAGCGATGGGCCACGCTGCGCGAGGCCGTGATCGAGTCCTTGCACGCAGCAATGACCCCCCTGCGATGACCCGGCCGCCAGGCCAAAACCGGGGCGAACCGACCCATCCCAACCCAGTTATCGAACGCCGTCTCCGAACCGATGTGACCGTGCCACGGCAAGCGCCGCGAATCACTGAGAAAGGGTTTCTTGATGATGCCCTGCGTAAGCAGGGCATTCTCACGATTCGACACGATCCGGCCTGACCGGGGGTGGCACTGGCCGCAGGCTGAAAAGCCGCGATGCCGCGGATGTCGCGATCGGCATCGTCTTCGGACCCAACAGGCTGCGGCGGCTCAAGCTGCGGCCCGAAGAGGCCAGTGAGATGCCGCCGGTCTGAGCCGAACCAATTCCCGACCTTACCGAAGCCCGAGGAATCCAAGGATGACCAGGACGATAACGATGGCGCCAACGATGTAGATGATTTGATTCATGAGATTCTCTCCTCTGTGTGGATGGATCAAGCGATCGAACTGCCTGAACCTGATCGTTCACTTACCAAGATACACGCGGCCGGATGCTGCGTCGGTACGGTGCCGCACAGAGACTATGTACCGCGCGGGCTCCCGGGTCCGAGCATGCGCGCATAGTCGGCGCGCTCCGTCTCGTAGCATGGGCACGCGGCACGTTCCAGCGCATCGCGGTCGAGGATGGTGATGTCGCCGCGCGAGTAGGCGATCAACTCGCCGCGCTGCATCTCGGCCGCGGCCACGCTGATGCTGCTTCGGCGCACGCCGAGCATGTCGGCGAGAAACGCATGCGTGAGATGGAATTGATTGCCATGGGCCCGGTCGTGCGTCATCAACAGCCAGCGCGCGAGCCTGGGCGCGGTCTCGTGAAAATGCGTGCACGCCGCCGACTTCGCCAGCTGGGACATGAGGACGTACAGATAGCGCGCGAAGCGCTTGCGCAAGGCCGAACTCGTTTCGAGTTCAGCTCGAAAGTCCGCGCGCGAGATGCGCAACGCGCTCCCCGGGCCTTGCACCACGGCGCGCATCGGGGCGGTATCGACCCCCAGCATCAGTGTCACGCCCAGCATGCCTTCGCTACCGATCAAGCCCATCTCAAGCGGTTGCTGGGCGTCCAGCGTCGCAACCAGCGAGATGAAACCGGACAGCGGGAAATGCACGTGGCCGAGCAGATCGCCGGGTTCGCACAGGATGTCGCCAAACGCCAGGTTCACGGGGTCGCAGCGCCGCAACAGCCGACGCCAATCCCTGTGCGGCAAGCCTGCCAGCAAGCTGTTGTCGACACGCATCGGTGGATCGCTTGGCACTAGCAATCTGTCCTGCGGCACGGGGGAGCGCCAGGGTTGGCGCGTGAGAGGTGCCGGACCATCTCAAGGTCAAAAGGGTCTTCCGCTCAGCGATTTCGGCCACCGAACACCGACAGCAGGAGACCCGCAACAGCCGCGGCACCCCCTCCGATGAAGTACCACGTCGTCTCGTCGGTGAAGCGCCCGGTCAGGGTCTCATGCGCCTGTTCGGCGATGCTTTCGGACGCTTGCCAGCCAAAGAAAAGGGCCACAATGCCTGCGACCAAAAGAACGATTCCAAGAATACGTAATGGGCTCATGCGATTTCTCCAGGTTAGGACGGCCAGTGCGGTTGCGGTGGCGTCATCCGTTTCGTGTTTTGGATCAGTCTCGCGCAGGGGAAGATGCGTCGTCTGTACGATGCCGCACATGACTGGTGGTTTGACTGCCGGACGGGAAAGCTACCTTTGCGAAGCACGAACGATCCGTATGGCACCAGCAGCCACCGGTACGATCTCTCATGGATCCGGTCCCGTTGCAGATGGCGACTGATCCCGTCCAAGACTTACGATCCGGCCGGCTCCGAGATGATGATCTCGACGCGACGGTTCTGTTGACGGCCCGAGGCGGTATCGTTGTCGGCGACCGGATAACCCTGGCCTCTGCCGGTTGCGTGGAGGCGGTTGGAATCCACACCTTGGCGAATCAGGTATTGCTCTACTGAATCGGCGCGGCGTTGCGACAGGCCGAGGTTTGAACTCGCGCTGCCGACGCCATCGGTGTGGCCTTCGATGATCGCGGTGCGCTCCGGATACTGCCTGAGAAACGCGGCCAGCTGGTCGAGGTTGCGAACCGCACCGCCCCTCAGTTCGGAACGGCCCGTCGCAAAGAGCACGTCACCCAAGGTCAGGACCAGACCCCGGTCCGTGGCCTTGGCGCGTTGGCGGCGAACAGGTGTCCGCGTTGTCGGAGGCACGGGCCTCTGCATCGGCCTCGCCCTGCCCCCAGGTTATGTTCGCTAGCAGACAGACATGGAAAAGGGGCCACCGTAGCCTGATGCCATTGAACGGGATTGCTCCCGAGTCCGGGAACAATCATCACCAGGAGAAAGACAACGATGAAGTTCCAAACAGTGAAAACCGTGACGGGTACTGCCCTCATCTCGGGTCTGCTGCTCGTCGCCCTATCCGGCTGCGAGAAGGGTCCGGCCGAGAAGGCCGGCGAGAGCGTCGACGATGCCGTCGACAACGTAGGCGAGTCGCTCGAAGACGCCGGTGACAGCATCCAGGATGCCGGCCAAGACGCCCGTGACTGACCAGCGGATCGGATACACCGAACGCGACCCTTTTATCGTCATTCGTTATCAGGAGAAGCGCATGAACAAGGACCAGGTCAAAGGCCGCGCCGAAGAGGCGAAGGGCAAGCTGAAGCAGGTCACCGGCAAGGCCGTCGGCAACAAGGAAATGGAACAGAAGGGAAGGATTCAGAAGGCCGGCGGGAAGATCCAGGGGGGATATGGCGACCTGAAGGAAGACATCAAGGATTCCACCTGAGCCGGGGGCTCCGGAAATATCGCCGGGAAGCCGCGTCGCTGTAGCCTCCCTGGAGTGGCTCGGGTGGGCGCGGTTTGCGGCCACACCGGCTCCGCCGGGAAGCGGACAACCGGGGCTCGGGCTATCATGCTGGCACGAGGGGTGCGACCCTTCGAAGGATGTGCACGGAGGGTCCATGCGGAATCTGAACCACGAGTTCGAGAAACCGGCGCAATTGCGCCTGGACGCCGAAACTCGGCTCCGACAGGGCTTGGCCCCACCCACCCGTGGCTGGGCGGTTGGAGCGGATACCCTGGCGCTCCTTTACAGACTGGCCAGCGCTCCCGATACGGCGGCGGATGCGCTCAAGCTGCTGAGTGAACTCCAGACGCACCAGGTGGAACTGGATCTGCAGCACGCTCAGCTCGAAGCCGATCAGCAGGAACTGGCCGAGGCCCTGGCCCATTACCGGGGCCTCTATGACTTCGCGCCAGTGGGTTACCTGGTGGTCGGGCTCGAGGGCCAGGTCCTGGAA
>PUOZ01000325.1 GCA_003553165.1 Thioalkalivibrio sp. | reverse complement strand
TCGGTTGCGGATACCCCTCCCGATTGCCGCGCGAAGACCATGTCGATCCCGATCAGCAGCAGCAGGATGCCACCGGCAGTGCGCAGCGCCGGCAATGAAATGCCGAGCCACGACAACAGTGTTTCCCCGATCAGGGCAAAGGTGAGCAGGATGACGGTGGCGACGAGCGTGGCGCGTAACGCCATCCGGCGTCGGGAAGCGATGGTGTGGGAAGGGGTCAACGCCGCATACACCACCGCCACATCCACCGGTCCGACGGTGACGAAGAAAGTCGTGAAGGCTACGATCGCGACATCGATCATCCTGTGGCTCGTGCTGTGTGCGACACTCTCGGGTCATTCGTCGGTCAAGGAGTCGGCCCACTGGGACGGAATCCTTCGCCTGACCGACGCGGGAGGCCATGTCCGCACCTGAAACCTGGGTCGAGTGTAGCCTAATGGGCCACGCGCGAAGGCATGGGGTTATGGCATGGCCGGTTGCGTGGCATGATTCGCCTGCTCGTGAAGCGGATCGCGCCAGCGTTTCTGCACAGTCTCCTTATGCCTCGGGGATGCGGGGAACGATGAAGACCTTTCGATTGCGTCTGGTGATCTCAGCCCGGGAAATGCTGACCTATTACAATGGGGACGCGCAGCAGGTCTTCGCCAGAGCGCGGGATGGAACCCGTGTGCGGTTCCCCGCACGTGTCCTGCGGCCCTATGTGACGAGCGAGGGCGTTGACGGGGAATTCCTGCTGCGCTGTGACGAATCCTTCCGGTTCATCAGCCTGGACAAGTTCCGGGAATGAGCACGTCAGGCGTCCCAGGGAAGATGCGCCAGTTCCGAACGCGTGAAGAAGCGCGCATGGCGCATGAATCCCGCAATGATGCCATCCTTCAGCGCCATGATCCGTCCGGCCTGGTCCCTTTCGATGACCCAGTGATCGGGGAGATGATCGAGAACATGAACTGCCGCTGGGCTGCCATCCGCGTTTACCGAGAGATGCACCTCCTCGGTACCCACGTCCCGGAACGCGGGCAGGAAACCCAGGATCGCGGCGCTTGGGGCGAGGTCCGGGAATTCGCGGTAGGCCGGGCTAGTGATTTTGATGTGGGTCAGTTCGCGGTTCTGCATGGAAGGGATCTCCGGGAAACAAGTGTTGGCGGGCTGTCGCAGATTATGACGGCCGCCGTCGCGTTTTCTTTAACGTGAAAGACACGATTATGCCCGCGCAGGGGTCCATGGACCTGCGGCCTCTTGCCCCCGCCACCATCCCTGCGGCAAGACCTTGCCGCCCTAGCAGCCCAAGTTCGACAGGCTGCTAGCGGCGATTGCGCGAAAAATTGCCCGTCCCGTGTCGTTGGTCGTTATACTTTCCCGATGCTGGCCGTAGGATGGCACCATGCGCTGTCATGCGTTCAGCTGTAATGGGAGAGATCTTCCTTGTCATCCGCCCCCCTTGATCCACAGGACTATGAAGATTTCCGGGTGTTCCTGGAGCAATCCTGTGGGCTCGTGCTTGGCGAAAACAAGCATTACCTGGTGACCAGCCGGCTCTCGAGGCTGATGGGTGAGTTCTCCGTGAACTCCGTGGCCGAGTTGCTTCATCTGCGCAAGGCCGGGGGCCGGTCCGGTCTGCGCGAGCGCGTGATCGAGGCCATGACCACGAAGGAAACCTACTGGTTTCGCGATGTCTTCCCCTTCGATATTCTCAAGAACCAGATCTTTCCCGAGCAGGCGAAGGCGGGCGCGAATCTCCTGAAGATCTGGTCGGCAGCCTGTTCCAGCGGTCAGGAGGCCTATTCCATCAGCATGGCGGTCAGCGAGTTCCAGCAGGCGCGACCCGGGACGCTGAAGAACGTCCAGATCACGGGGACCGATATCTCTGCGGCGATCGTCAGTGATGCCAGGGCAGGGCGGTATGACAGTCTCGCCATCGCTCGCGGATTGTCGCCTGAGCGACGGGATCGCTTTTTCACCCGGGATGGCGAGCACTGGACGCTTCGCCCGGAGATCAAGGCGCGCGCCAGTTTCCGCGAGTTCAATCTCTTGGACAGTTACACGCTGCTGGGTCGTTTCGACGTCATCTTCTGCCGCAATGTATTGATTTACTTCTCCGCCGAGAACAAGAGGGACATCCTCGCGCGTATGGCGCAGTCCCTGAACCCCGGGGGTTACCTGTTCCTGGGTGCTTCCGAATCCATGGCCAACTACTCAAACGCCTTCGAGATGGTGCGCTCGAACCCGGGTGTCGTGTACCGGAAACGCTGAGCGGTCTTCGCGGGCCTCTGCGTCAAGAGTTTGTCACTGCGCCTTCGGCGCGGCATCGGGTGTGGCTGAATATTGCCGCTTTGCCCCTTCTTATGCCCTTCAAAAAACGTAAAGCACTGATATTCAGATTGCTTTAGTGATGGCATGGTCGTTGCTAGCTACTTCGATAGACAAGATCTTCGAGGTATGTCGGACATGTCTCTATCTTTTGACAAGGCGTTGGGTATACATGCGGAGGCGCTCCAGCTGCGTTCCCGGCGTCTGGAACTGCTCGCTTCGAACCTGGCCAATGCCGATACCCCCAATTTCAAGGCTCGGGATATCGATTTTCGCGCCGCGCTGAACGATGCCGGTCACGGTCAGGGCTTGAGAATGGCGCGTACCAACGCGAGCCACCTTCCCTCCGGTCCTGCCGGGTCCGGCCTCGAGCCAAAGTACCGGGTACCCAGCCAACCGTCGCTGGATGGCAATACCGTCGATCCGCAGCTCGAGCAGGCGGCCTTCTCCGAGAATGCCATCCAGTACCAGGCCAGCCTGGATTTTCTCAATGCCCGTTTCCGTGGTCTGCGCACCGCCTTGAAGGGGGAATAAAGAATCATGAGCAACCTGTTCAAGATCTTCGAGGTCTCCGGTTCCGCGCTCAGCGCCCAGTCCGTGCGGCTCAATGCCGTGTCCAGCAACATGGCCAATGCCCAGATGGTCAGCCAGACGCCCGAGGGTGCGTACCGGTCCAAGCACCCGGTATTCGCCACGGTGCTGCAGGGCCTGGGCGCCGACAGCACGTCGACCCCCGTGCGGGTGGCGGGCGTCATGGAGAGTCAGGCGCAGCCAAGGGCCGAGTATGCCCCCCAGCATCCTCTTGCCGACGAACAGGGCTATGTCTACCGACCTAATGTGAACGTGGTGGAAGAGATGGCCAACATGATCTCCGCCTCGCGTTCCTATCAGAACAACGTGGAAGTCATGAACACCACCAAACAGCTGTTGCTGCGCACCCTGCAGCTGGGTCAGCAGTAAGCCGAGACGGGAGGCCGAATGAACGCGATCGATCAAGATGTTTTGTCCCGATTGGGACTTGCGGGCGCCGATTCGCAGCAGCAGGGGAAACAGGACCGGCTGGGGCAAACGGATTTCCTGAAGCTGATGGTGACCCAGCTGGAGAACCAGGATCCCTTCAAGCCCATGGAAAGCGGCGATTTCCTCGGGCAGATCGCTCAGTTCGGGACCGTCGCGGGTATCGAGGATCTGCAGAAGTCCTTCAAGGACGTGGCGCGGTCACTGTATTCGGGGCAGGCCCTGCAGGCTGCGGCTCTTGTCGGTCGCCAGGTGATGGTCCCCGTTGACATGGCGCTGATGGAGCCTGGACAGGGCCAATGGGGCGCTGCGGATCTAGCGGGCTCCGCCAGCGACGTGGTCATCAGTGTGCACGACCAGTCCGGTGCGCTGGTGCGGCAGATGTCCCTGGGACCCAGGGCCCCGGGCCTGGCCGAATTCCGGTGGGATGGCCGGGACGACGCGGGCGAACTCGCGCAAGCCGGCGTCTACGAGTTCCGTGCGCAGGCTCATGGCGCAGGGCGGGCCGAGGCCCTGGGTGTTTACCTGGCTGCTGGCGTCGACAGTGTCTCCCTCGGCAATCGGGACGGGTCGCTGACGCTGCATGTCGACGGTCTCGGCGAGATCGACTTTTCCAAGGTGCGGCGGATTGGATGACCGCACCCGACGCGGTATCCGCATTGAACAACGACTGAAAGGAGCAAATCCATGCCATTTCGCACAGCTTTGAGCGGTTTGAATGCGGCCTCCGCCGATCTGCGGGTCACCGGGAACAACGTCGCGAACGCGGGTACCGTGGGCTTCAAGGAATCGAGAGCGGAGTTCGCGGACGTGTTCGCCCTGTCCTTCGGGGGAATCAGCCAGACGGCCGTGGGCACCGGAACCCGGCTGGCCGCCGTCACCCAGCAGTTCAGCCAGGGCAATATCGATTTCACCGGAAACAACCTTGACCTGGCGCTGAACGGGCAGGGATTCTTCATTCTCGATGATGGTGGCAGCCGGGTCTACAGCCGGGCTGGCGCATTCCAGGCCGACCGCGATGGTTTCGTCGTCAACGCCCAGGGGCAGCGTCTGCTCGCCTTCGGGGTCAACGACTTGGGTGAACGCGCCGGCGACCCGCGGCCTCTGCAACTGTCGACCGAGGCCGCGGACCCAAGGGCCACTAACGGGATCATCGCCCAGCTGAACCTCAGCGCCGATGCTCCGGTGATCAGCGGCGATTTCGCCATCAACGATCCGAGCACCTACAACCACTCCACTTCACTCACCGTCTACGACTCCCTGGGGACCGCACGCTCGGCAACATTGTATTTCCAAAATGACGAGGACGAAGAGGGATGGCGCGTATTCGCAACCATCGAGGGATATGATTCCGGTGGAGATCCGGTGATCCCTCTCACCGCCGCCGGCGCACCTTTGACCTTCGATGCCACCGGAAGGCTCAGTGATCTAGATGACGGACGGCTGCGCTTCGACGCCGAACCAATCGACTTCACCTTCCCGAACGGCGCCAACTTCGGTCCGGATGGCGATAACGGAATCGATTTCGACCTGACTGGCATCACGCAATTCGGCGGCGCCTTCAACGTCAACCGTCTGAACCAGGACGGCTTCGCCACCGGCCGGCTGGACAGCATCAACATCGACCCCACCGGCGTGGTGTCCGCCCAGTTCACGAACGGGCAGTCGCGTGAGCTGGGCAAGATTGCCCTGGCCAATTTTTCCAATCCCCAGGGTCTCGCCCAGCTCGGAGACAACGGCTGGGCCGAGTCCTTCGCGTCGGGAGAGCCCCAGACCGGCGAGGGGGGCGAGGGCAGCCTCGGGCTGATCCAGTCCGGCGGGCTCGAGACGTCCAATGTGGACATCGCCCAACAGCTGGTGAACCTGATCACGGCGCAGCGGAACTTCCAGGCCAACGCACAGGTGATCACTACGGCGGACACCGTGACCCAGACCATCATCAATATCCGCTGACCGGAGTAGACAACGATGGATCGCATGCTCTACGTCGCGATGTCCGGAGCCAAGGAGACGGCCCTGGCGCAGGCGCGCAACAGCCAGAACCTGGCAAACGCCAGCACCACGGGGTTCAAGGCCTCGCTGGACGCGTTCTCCAGCCGCCCGTTATCGGGTCCGGGTCACGACACGCGTACCTATGCGATGACCGAAGACCTGCGGGTGGATCTGAGCCCCGGCCCCCTGCAGGCGACGGGGCGGGACCTGGACGTTGCGGTCAATGGCGAGGGGTGGATCGCGGTGCAGGGCGCAGACGGAACCGAGGCCTACACCCGGGCCGGCGACCTCCGGGTGGACTCCGTCGGCCTGCTCACCACGGGCACCGGGCTGCCGGTGCTGGGCGACGGAGGACCGATCGCCGTCCCGCCCTTCGAAAGCCTGGAGATCGGCACCGACGGCACCATCAGCATCCGTCCGCTGGGCCAGGAGGCCAATGCAATGGCGCAGGTGGACCGCATCAAGCTGGTCAATCCCGATCCTGCCGAACTGGTGCGGGGCGAGGATGGATTGATCCGCCATGCGCTGATGGAGGAACAGCCCGCCGATGCGCAGGTGACGCTGGTCGGCGGGATGCTGGAGGCCAGCAACGTGAATACGGTGGAGGCCATGGTGAAGATGATCGACCTGGCGCGCCACTTCGAAATGCAGGTGAAGATGATGAAGACAGCCGAGGACAACGACGCTGCTTCGGCCAGCCTGCTGCGCATGTCCTGACCCATTGTGAACGCCCCGAATCCGTTGTGAGGAAACCGTCATGAACAATGCCCTGTGGATCGCCAAGACTGGACTGGACGCGCAGCAGACGCGCATGTCGGTGATCTCGAACAACCTCGCCAACGTGAACACCACCGGCTTCAAGAAGGGCCGCGCGGTGTTTCAGGACCTGATCTACCAGACCGTACGCCAGGCAGGGGCGCAAAGCGCGCAGAACACGGAACTGCCGTCCGGTCTGATGCTGGGAACCGGTGTGCGCACGGTGGCCACCGAAAAGATGTTCACCCAGGGCAACATGACCCAGACCGGCAATGCCCTCGACGCGGCGATCGAGGGCCGTGGGTTCTTCCAGATCCTGACCCCGGACGGAAACTTCGCCTACACCCGTGACGGCAGCTTCCAGCTGAACAGCGAAGGCTCCCTGGTGACCTCTGGCGGGCTGGAGGTCCAGCCGGGGATCGTGATCCCCGAGGGTGCCCTGAGCATCACCATCGCCGAGGACGGCACCGTGAGTGTCCAGGTGGCCGGCAACGTGGCGCCGCTCGAGGTCGGGGCGCTGGAACTCGCTGATTTCGTGAATCCCGCGGGCCTGCAGGCCATTGGCCAGAATCTCTTCATCGAGACCGCCGCCAGCGGCGCGCCCCAGACGGGCAATCCCGGCCTGGACGGGCGCGGCAGCTTGATCCAGGGCTTTCTCGAGAGTTCCAACGTGAACACCGTGGAAGAGCTGGTGAACATGATCGAGACCCAGCGGGCCTACGAGATGAATTCCAAGGCGATTTCCACCGCCGACCAGATGCTCCAGTACGTCAACAACAACCTGGGCCGATAGGGACCAGGTGAGGGTACGATCATGAGGCACACGATTTTCGGCAACGCATGGAGGATCCTGGCAACGCTGCTGATGTCGGCCCTGCTGGGCGCATGTGCGGCGGTGCCGCAGCCGCTGGTTCGCGGCGCGAATCCGGAATTCGTGCCCGTGCTTCCGGCGCAGCCCCTGCCGCCGGAACAGAACAACGGCGCGATTTTCCAGGTGAGCCAGGGCGGCGGGCTTTTCGACGACGACAAGGCCCGCCGCGTCGGTGACATCCTGACCGTGCGCCTGGTGGAACGGACCCAGGCCCGGAAATCCGCCAATACCAGCACGAGCAAGGACAGCAGTGTGCAGATGCCGGCTCCGACCCTGTTCGGGAGAGGTGTCACCTCCGGTGGAACGCCGATCCTGAACAACAGCATCGAGTCTTCGCGCAGCTTCGGCGGGCAGGGGGACAGCGCCCAGAGCAATCAGCTGGACGGACTGATCTCGGTGACCGTGGCGGAGGTGCTGGCGAACGGCAACCTGATGGTTCAGGGCGAGAAGTGGATCCGGCTCAACCAGGGCGAGGAATTCATCCGTGTCCGCGGGATGGTGCGCCCGGTGGATATCCGCGCAGACAACACCGTGCTGTCTACCCAGATCGCGAACGCGCAGGTGGCCTATGGCGGCAGCGGAACCCTCGCCGACAGCAACCGGCCGGGGTGGTTGACCCGGTTTTTCAACAGCCCCGTTTGGCCCTTCTGAGGAGACAGCGTCATGTTCCGTCATTCCATGCTTCGCGGGTTCGCGTCGATCCTGTCATGGGCGGCGCTCGCCCTGCTGATGCTTCCGGTCCTGGGGTCGCCGGCGTTCGGCTATGAACGGGTGAAGGATCTGGCGTCGGTCGGGGGTGTGCGCAACAATCAATTGGTCGGTTACGGGCTCGTGGTGGGTCTGGACGGCACCGGCGACCGCACGACGCAGGCGCCGTTCACCGTGCAGAGCCTCAAGAACATGCTCGGGCGGCTGGGCGTGACCGTGCCGCCGGACGTGAACCCGCAGCTGCGCAACGTGGCCGCCGTGATGATTCACACGGATCTCCCGCCCTTCGCCAAACCGGGACAGACCATCGACATCACGGTGTCCTCGATCGGCAATGCCACCAGCCTGCGTGGCGGCAGCCTGCTGATGACCCCGCTGAAAGGCGCGGACGGCCAGACCTATGCGATCGCCCAGGGCAATCTCGTCGTCGGCGGGCTGGGTGCCGAGGGCCGCGACGGCTCGCGGATCAGTGTCAACGTGCCCAGCGTCGGCCGCATTCCCAACGGCGCGACCGTGGAGCGCGAGGTGGCCAGCGCCTTCGCCCAGGGCGACAGCGTGAAGCTGCACCTGCATCGTTTCGATTTCACCACCGCGAACCGTCTTTCCGATGCCATCAACGATACCCTAGGCAGCGGCACCGCCAGTGCGGAGGACGGCTCCACCGTTCGCATCCGCGCACCGGCGGATGCGGGCCAGCGGGTGGCCTTCGTGTCCGTCCTCGAGAACATTCGGGTACAGCCCGGAGAGCCGCCCGCCAGGGTGATCGTGAACTCCCGCACGGGTACGGTCGTGATCGGCAGCAACGTCATGGTCACTGCGGCGGCGGTGAGCCACGGCAGCCTGACGGTAACCATCACCGAATCCTTCGACGTGTCACAGCCCGCCCCTCTGGCCCGCGGAGAGACCGTGGTCACGCCGCGCACCGAGATCGAGATCGAGGAGGACCTGAATCCCATGTTCCTGTTCGGCCCCGGCGTGACACTGGACGAGATCGTGCGCGCGGTGAACCGGGTGGGCGCGGCGCCGGGCGACCTGGTGGCCATTCTCGAGGCCCTGCGCGAGGCTGGCGCATTGCGCGCCCAGCTGATCGTGATCTAGCCGGGACCCGCGCACCCGGAGCCGCCGATGCACAGCGACCTTGCAAACGTCTACAACTATACCGACTTCCAGGGCTTTTCCGACCTGCGTCGCATGGCGCGCGAGGATTCGCCGGAGGCCGCGGACACGGCTGCGCGGCAGTTCGAGGCCCTGTTCATCCAGATGATGCTGAAGAGCATGCGCGACGCGGTGCCGGTGGACAGCGGCATGGACGACGATCAGACGCGTTTTTACCGCGACATGTTCGATCAGCAGATCGCCCTCGAGATGTCCAGGGGCGACGGGATCGGCATGCGGGAGTCGCTGTTGCGCGAACTGGCCCCGGGCGGCTCCGGTGCCGAAACGAACGGCGATCTCAGGATGCCGGTGCGGCGGATCGCGGCGCTCGGGCAAAGGCCCGTGCCCGCCCCGGCCACGCCCCAGGGCACAGCGTCGCCGGGATCGATCGAGTCCTCACCCGTCGACAAGAGCTGGCGCCCGGATTCCCCGGAGGCCTTCATCCGTGAACTCTGGCCTCACGCGGAGGCTGCCGGTGTAGCCCTCGGGATGGCGCCGGAGGTTCTGCTGGCCCAATCGGCCCTGGAGACCGGCTGGGGGCGTCACGTGATCCAGGGGCAGGGCGGGGAGAGCAGCCACAATCTGTTCGGCATCAAGGCCGACGCCCGCTGGGACGGGCCGCGCGTTCACGTGCAGACCCTGGAATACGTCAACGGGGTTCCGGAACGCCAGCGCGCGGCCTTCCGGTCCTATGACAGTCCGGCCGAGAGCTTCGCGGACTATGTGGACTTTCTGCAGCGCAATCCCCGGTATCGGCAGGCGCTGGAGCGGGTCCCCGATGCCGAAGGCTATCTGCGCGGCCTGCAGGAAGCGGGTTACGCCACAGACCCCAATTATGCAGACAAGATCCTGGACATCCTGAACCGGGGAACGCTGCGCCAGATGGTGGAGCTCAAGTCCGACGCCGCCAGGCCGACAAGTTGATGGAGAGGAACCCGCGTATGAGTACTCAACGTGTCAACCAGGCTGGATCCGGAGAGCGTCCATGAGTGGCGGGATGCTCGGTATCGGCACGTCCGGGCTGCAGGCGTACCAGCGCGCGCTGGCCACCACCAGCCACAACATCAGCAATGCGACCACCGAGGGTTACAGCCGGCAGCGCGTGGAACTGAGTGCCCGGCCGCCCGAACGGGCCGGCAACAGCTTCTTCGGCACGGGCGTTCAGGTCAGTGCGGTGACGCGCATTGCCGATCAGTTCGTGGAGAGTCAGCTGCGCACGGCGACCTCCGCCAGCCAGCAGTCCTCGGTGTTCCACGACTACGCAAAGCGGGTCGATTCCCTGCTGGCAGAGGCGGATTCCGGACTCTCGCCCGGCCTGCAGCGGTTCTTCGGGGCGGTGCAGGACGTCGCGAACGACCCGACCTCCAATGCAGCCCGCCAGGTCCTGCTGTCGGAGTCGGAATCCCTGGTGGACCGTTTCCGTTTCCTGGATCAGCGCCTGGGCGAGCAGCGGGATCTGGTCAACGGGCAGATCACCTCGACCGTCGAAGAGATCAACGGCCTGGCCGATGCCCTGGCCCGCGTGAACACCGACATCGTAACCGCGCTTGGGCGCGGCGCCACGCCCAACGACCTGCTCGACCAGCGCGACACCCTCGTGCGCGCCCTCGCCGAACGGGTGAACGTCACCACGACCGAGCAGGACGACGGCGCTTTGAACGTCTTCATCGGTAACGGCCAGAGCCTGGTGCTGGGCAGCCGGAGCAATCCGCTGGTGGCAAGGCCCCTGGGCGAGGACCCGGCGCAGTTGGACGTCGGCTTCGGTCAGACCAATCCCATCGATATCAGCCGGCTCATCACCGGTGGCCGCCTGGGTGCCTTGCTGGATGTGCGCGGCTCGGTGCTCGATGTGGCCCAGAACTCCCTTGGCCGCACCGCCATCGGCCTGGCCGAAGCCTTCAACGAACAGCACCGCCAGGGACAGGGCCTGGACGGGACCATTGGCCGGGACTTTTTCCAGGTTCCCCAGCCCGAGGTGCTGCCCAGCAAGCAGGGGCTGGAGCCGCCGCAGGTCACGATCAGCGATGCCGGGATGCTGGGAACGGGGGATTTCCGCCTCGTCGCGGTCCAGGACATCGGGAACGGGCCCTGGGAATTGCGTCGGGTGCCGGGAGGCCAGGTTGTCGACGGG
>PUOZ01000279.1 GCA_003553165.1 Thioalkalivibrio sp. | reverse complement strand
TGATGTTTCACGTGAAACATCAAAGCGACTAGCGCCTCCACTTAACTGCGGCGCCCCAACCCCGACAAAGGCGCCTCAGGACCCTGCTGGGATCCTTTCGGCTATACTGGGCGCTTCCTGATTGAGTACCGGAATTCCATGTCTAGCATCGATCCCACCGCGCCGCAGAACATCTACGACTCCACGCACATCAAGGTCCTCAAGGGGCTCGATGCCGTTCGCAAGCGCCCGGGGATGTACATCGGCGATACCGATGACGGAACCGGCTTGCACCACATGGTCTTCGAGGTGGTCGACAACTCCATCGATGAATCGCTGGCGGGGCACTGCACCGCCATCGACGTGACCATCCACGAAGACAACGCTGTCAGTGTGACCGACAATGGTCGCGGCATTCCGGTCGACATCCACAAGGAAGAGGGCACCTCCGCCGCCGAGGTCATCATGACCGTACTGCACGCGGGTGGAAAATTCGACAACAACTCCTACAAGGTGTCTGGCGGCCTGCATGGCGTCGGAGTCTCGGTGGTAAACGCACTTTCGGAAGAGCTGCGCCTGGAGATCCATCGCGGGGGTAAACGCTACACCCAGCTCTACCGCCACGGTGTGCCGGTTGAACCTCTCGCCGAGGTCGGCGATACCGATCGCACTGGGACCACCATCTGGTTTCGACCCAGTACCGGCACCTTCACCAACATCCAGTTTCACTACGAAATCCTCGCCAAGCGTCTCCGCGAACTCTCGTTCCTGAATTCGGGGGTCCGGATCCGGTTACGCGATCAACGCGACAACCGCGAGGACATCTTTCGCTTCGAGGGTGGCATCCGGGCCTTCGTCGAGCATCTGAACCAGAAAAAGACCGCGCTGCACCCGACGGTGATCTACGCCGACCAGAGCCGCGATGATTACAGCGTCGAGGTTGCCCTGCAGTGGAACGACTCCTACCAGGAAAACCTCTTCTGCTACACCAACAATATTCCGCAGCGTGACGGCGGAACCCACCTAGCCGGTTTTCGTGCCGCTCTGACCCGTACCATCAACCAGTACCTCGAGCGCGAGGGGTTATTGAAGCGGGCGAAAATCGCCACGGCCGGCGACGACATGCGTGAGGGCCTGACCGCGGTCCTTTCGGTCAAGGTTCCCGACCCCAAGTTCTCTTCCCAGACCAAGGACAAGCTGGTTTCGTCCGAGGTCAAGCCGATCGTTGAAAGCGTACTGAGCGAGGTCCTCAGCGATTTCCTGTTGGAGCACCCATCAGAGGCGAAGGCGATTACCGGCAAGGTGATCGAGGCGGCGCGCGCCCGAGAGGCGGCACGGCGAGCCCGCGAGGTGACGCGTCGCAAGGGCGCACTGGATATCGCCGGCCTGCCCGGAAAGCTCGCCGACTGTCAGGAAAAAGATCCCGCCAAGTCGGAGCTCTACCTCGTTGAGGGTGACTCCGCGGGCGGCTCCGCCAAGCAGGGGCGCGATCGCCACTTTCAGGCGATCCTCCCGCTGAAGGGAAAGATCCTGAATGTCGAGCGCGCGCGTTTCGACCGCATGCTCGGATCTGCCGAAGTCGGCACCCTGATCACTGCGCTGGGCTGCGGGATCGGCAAGGACGAGTACAACATCGATCGCCTTCGCTATCACCGCATCATCATCATGACCGACGCCGATGTCGACGGCTCGCACATCCGAACGCTGCTGCTGACATTCTTTTTCCGTCAGATGCGCGAGTTGATCGAACGCGGCTATGTCTACATCGCCCAGCCGCCGCTGTACAAGATCAAGCGTGGCAAGCGCGAACAGTACGTGCGCGACGAGGCCGAGATGCAGGAGATCAACCTTTCCCTGGCGCTTGACGGAGCACGGCTGTACGTCTCCGCCGATGCACCGCCGATCGCGGCCGAGGCATTCGAAAAGCTGGTGCTGGACTACCAGAAGGCCCAGCGCGCCCTCGATCGTCTCGGCAGGCTTTACGACGGTCGGATCCTGCGCGCGATGTTCGAGGCGGACCCGATGCCCGAACCCCGCAGCGTGGCCAACCCCGAGGTCCAGGCCTGGTTCCGCAAGCTGTTGGAGGACCTGTCCAGTGACCGGGCCGGCGCCACGCGCTACAGCCTCGGCGCGCTCACCGACCTCGACGGCGTTCAGCAGTTGAGCCTGGATCGGATCGAACATGGGGCGCCGTTCTCACAGTTGATCAACGACGATATCCTGGATTCCCGGGACTTCCGCGCGTTGCTCAACCTCAGCGAGACGCTGCACGGCCTGCTGGAGCCGGGCGCCTACATCCAACGGGGGGAGCGGGTGCACGTCATCCGTTCCTTCGCAGACGCGATGGTCTGGCTCCTCCAGGAAGGCCGGCGCGGCCTCGCGGTCCAGCGCTACAAGGGCCTGGGGGAGATGAATCCCGACCAGCTCTGGGAGACCACCATGAACCCGGAGACGCGCCGGTTGCTTCAGGTCCGCATCGAAGACGCCATCCGGGCCGACGAGATCTTCACCACGCTGATGGGCGACCAGGTCGAACCGCGGCGCGAGTTCATCGAAGCCCGGGCGCTCAGCGCAGAGAACGTCGACGTCTGAGTGCTGTTGATGAACATGGCCCACTGGATCCCGGGCGGCTAACGGACACACAACTCACTATTGGAACGCGCCATGGGTCTGGGAAGCATCTTGATTCTGGTCATCCTGATTGCCGCGGCTCTGTACACCGTGGTGATCTACAACGCGCTGGTCGCGGTGAAGCACGCGGTCTCGCAGTCGTGGGCGAACATCGACGTCCTGCTGAAGCAGCGTAACGACGAACTTCCCAAGCTGGTCACCGTGGCGCGGGAGTACATGGCCTACGAACAGGAGACTCTCGAGCGCATCACCCAGGCGCGCAGTCGGGCCGAGGCGGCCCAGCGCAGCGGTGACATGGGGGCACTGGGCGCGGCAGAAAACGAGATCCGCCTCGGCCTGGGCCACTTCTTTGCCGTTGCCGAGGCCTATCCCGAACTGCGAGCGAACGAGACGTTCAACCAGCTTGGCCGCCGCGTCTCGGGGCTCGAGAACGCCATCGCCGACCGGCGCGAGTTCTACAACGCCGCTGTGAACCGGAACAACGTCCGTATCGAGCAATTCCCCGACGTGCTCGTTGCGCGTTTCTTCGGCTTCAAGTCGTTCGATCTCCTGGAGTTCGATGCATCGGAACTCCAGGACGTCGACCTCGGTGCGTTGTTCCGGACCTGACGTTCCCAGGCCCGCCCGATGGTGTCGGAGTTGCAGCAATGGTTCGTCTTCGCAGACGGCACCGATTTCGGGTTTGTCGTCGCCGGCCTGGCGGTCCTGATTGCCGGCGGGCTGTACGGTTTTCTCCGTTACAGTCGCCTGCTGCGCCTCATTGCCGACACGCCGACCGCCCGCATCCGCTCTGCGCCCCAGGGCTTCGTGCAGTTCGAGGGTACGGCCGACTGGCTACCGGGTCCGGAAATCGTTGCACCGCTGACGGGGCTTCCCTGCGTCTGGTACCGCTACCGGATCGAGGAAAGCCGCGGGGGTGGACGCAACCGGCGCCGCGTCGTGATCGACCAAGGTCGGTCCGACGACCTCTTTCGGCTCGACGATGGAACCGGCGACTGCGTGGTCGACCCGGATGGCGCGATGGTCATCCGTCCGGAAAGGGATATCTGGCATGGCGCGAGTCGAACGCTCAACATGGGTCCGGGCAGCGCTTCGGGCTGGTTTGGCGGCGGACGCTATCGGTATGTCGAGGAACGCGTCCCGGCGCGCCGCGAGGTCCTGGTGGTGGGCGAGTTCTCGACCTGGCGCCACGAGGGGTTGAGCCGCAGCGAGCGGCTGCGCGACCTGCTCGGGCGCTGGAAGAACGATCCGGATATCATCCGGAAATACGATTCGGACGGCGACGGGCGACTCTCCCTGAAGGACTGGCAGGGCGTGCGCGCCGCCGCGGCCCTCGCGGTCGATCAGGAGATGGCCGCGGAGGAACAGCCGGACGCGATCCACGTCATTCGCCGTGGCCAGCACGGCAGCCAGCGCCTGCTGGTGATTTCTACCCTGAGCGAATCCCAGCTTCTGTTCCGCCAGCGCCTGCGGGCTTATGGTTCGGGTGTGCTGTTCATTGTTGCCGCGAGCCTTTTGCTCTGGGCGGTGACCGTCCGTTTCTGAATCTTTCCCCGAGGGAGTAGCCGTGTCCAACCCGCTTCTAGCCACCGAATCCTTGCCCGTCTTCCGGAGCATTCGCCCGGAGCATGTGGAGCCCGCCGTGGATAGCGTTCTCGCAGAGAACCGCAGGGCCATCGCCGAACTCCTCGCCGGGCTTCCTGCGAATCCCCAGTGGGATGATCTCATCGTGCCGCTGGAGCGGCTCGACACGCGGCTGGATGACGTCTGGTCGCCGGTGCGCCATCTGAACTCGGTCATGAATACCGAGGAACTGCGGGCTGCCTACAATGCGTGCCTGCCCAAGCTCTCCGAGTACGCCAGTGAGATGTCCCAGAACGCCGATCTCTATGCGGCCTTCGACCGTCTGGGGCGCAGTCCGGGGTTTGCGACCGAGCCGGCGGATCGCCGCAAGCTGGTCCAGGATGCCCTGCGTGACTTCCATCTCAGCGGTGTCGACCTGCCCGAGGAGCGCAAGGCGCGCCTGCGCGAGATCAATTCCCGTCTTTCGGCCCTGACCGCGCGCTACGAGGAGAATGTCCTCGACGCGACCCAGTCCTGGACCCGGCATCTGCCCGATGCGACGCGACTGGGTGGCGTGCCCGAGTCCGCGCGGGCGATGCTTGCGCAGAACGCGCGGGAACGCGACCTCGATGGCTTCGTGATCACCCTGGATTTCCCCAGCTACTACGCGATCCTGACCCACGCCGACGACCGCGACCTGCGCCAGCAGGTCTACGCTGCCTACGCGACCCGCGCGTCGGATCAGGGCCCTGACGCCGGCCGTTTCGACAACACCGAGCCGATGCTGGAGATCCTGAAGCTGCGGGAGGAAAAGGCGCAGCTCACCGGTTTCGCCCACCACGCGGAGCGTTCGCTGGCTACCAAGATGGCCGACACCCCGGAGACCGTCGAGCATTTCCTGCGCGATCTTGCGACCCGCGCCCGAGCGCCCGCGGAGGCGGATCTGGAGGACATGCGGGACTATGCCCGGGCGAGCCTCGGCATGGGCGAGCTCGAGGCCTGGGACTACGGCTACGTTGCCGAGAAGATCCGCGCCGACCGGCTCGGCTTGAGTCAGGAGATGCTGAAGCCCTACTTCCCGGCCGATCGCGTCGTCGGCGGCCTGTTCGGCCTGGTCGAGCGCCTGTTCAACGTCCGCATCACTCCCGACGAAAGCGTCGAGACCTGGCACGACGATGTCCGCTATTACGTGATCCGCGATGCCGGCGGCGGCGAGCGCGCGGGCTTCTACTTCGACCTCTACGCGCGCTCCGGCAAGCGCGGCGGAGCCTGGATGGATGTCTGCCGCAGCCGTTTCATCAGCCACGATCATGCCCAGTTGCCGGTCGCCTACATGACCTGCAATTCGACGCCCCCGGTCGACGGCAAGGCGGCGTTGTTCACGCACGATGAGGTCGTGACGCTCTTCCACGAGTTCGGGCACGGGCTGCACCACATGCTCACACGGGTCGATCACCCGGAGATCGCCGGCATCAGCGGGGTCGAGTGGGACGCGGTCGAGCTGCCCAGCCAGTTCATGGAGAACTGGTGCTGGGAGCGGGAGGCGCTGGATCTCTTCGCGCGCCACCATGAGACCGGGGCGGTGATGCCCGAAGACCTGTTCCAGCGCATGCAGGGCACCCGGCACTTCCAGACGGCGCTGCAGCTGCTGCGGCAGGTGGAATTCGCCCTGTTCGACATGCGCCTGCATTCCGGGCCGGCGCCGGAGTCCGCGCAGGACATCCAGGAACTGCTGGACCGCGTGCGCGACGAGGTGGCAGTGATCCGGCCACCCTCCTTCAACCGGTTCCAGCACGGCTTCGCGCACATCTTCGCGGGCGGCTACGCGGCGGGCTATTACAGCTACAAGTGGGCCGAGGTGCTCTCCGCCGACGCCTTTGCGCGGTTCGAGGAAGAAGGGTTGTTCTCGGCCGACGTGGGTGCCGCGTATCTGCAGGAGATCCTCGAGGTCGGTGCGTCCCGCCCGGCCCTTGAGTCCTTCAAGGCGTTCCGCGGACGCGAGCCCAGTATCGACGCGCTGCTGCGCCACAGCGGTCTGGAGGCGGCGTGAAGATCGCAAGCTGGAACGTCAATTCCCTGAAGGTGCGCCTGCCCCAGGTGCTGTCCTGGCTGGAGCATCAGCAGCCGGACGTGCTGGCCCTGCAGGAAACCAAGCTCAGCGACGAGAACTTCCCGCTGGCGGCGTTCACGGACGCCGGGTACCAGATCGCGTTTTCGGGACAGAAGACCTACAACGGGGTGGCGATCGTGGCGCGCTCCGAGATCGGCGATCCGGTCACTGATCCCCCGGGGCTGGATGATGCGCAGCGCAGGATCCTGGCCGGTACCGTGAACGGGATCCGCATCGTCAATCTGTACGTGGTGAACGGCGAGGCGGTGGACTCCGAGAAGTACGCCTACAAGCTCGACTGGCTGCGGCGCGTGCATCTCTGGCTGAAGGACGAGCTGGAGGCCTACCCGAAGATGATCGTCCTGGGCGATTTCAATATTGCGCCGGAGGACCGCGACGTCCACGACCCGGAGCTCTGGCGCGGCAAGGTACTCTGTTCCGGGGCGGAGCGCGAAGCCCTTCAGCGTATTCTGGACCTGGGCCTGGCGGATTGCTTCCGCCTCCAGGAACAGCCGGCGGAGCAGTTCAGCTGGTTCGACTATCGCGCTGCGTCGTTCCGGCGCAATCGCGGCCTGAGGATCGACCTGGTCCTGGCGAGCGCGCCATTGTTGCAACACTGTCGCCACAGTTCGATCGACCTCGAGCCCCGCGCCTGGGAGCGTCCCTCGGATCACGCGCCGGTCGTTGCCGAGTTTGCCGACCTTTGAGGGTCGGCATCGCGCTGCCGTCTCAGAGGCCGCCCGACGAGACCTTGCTGTCGCCCTTGTCGGTGTAGTAGTCCATGACGCCCATCAGAACCGCCGACACCACGAAGGTCAGGTGGACCACGACGTACCACAGGAGCTTGTCGTTGGGTATGTTCTCGATGTTCATGAAGGCCTTCAGCAGATGGATCGAGGAGATTGCGACGATGGCCGCAGCGACCTTCAGCTTCAGCGAGCCAGCGTCGAGTTTGCCCAGCCAGGACGAGCGCTTGTGCTCGGCGACGTCGAGCTTGCCCACGAAGGTTTCGTAGCTGGAGTACATCACCATGATGATCAGGCCGGCGATCAGCACGATGTCGATGAGCGCCAACGCCATCAGGATCAGGTCCATCTCACGGATGGTGAAGATCACTGGCGCAAGATGAAACAGCTCCTGGTAGAACTTGATGACCAGGGCCAGCAGCATGAAGCTGAGCCCGATGTAGATGGGCGCCAGCAGCCACCTGCTGGCCAGCATGGCTTTTTCCAGGCCACGTTCGATCATGGATACGCTCCCCTCTTGTTTGGAAGGCCCTATTCTAGGATGTTTGCAAGACCATGACTCAGAAGATCCGATACCGCGACCTGCGCGACTTCATTGCCCTTCTCGAGGCCCGTGGCGAGTTGCGCCGGGTTGCCCTCGAGGTGGATCCGAAGCTGGAGATGACGGAGATCTGCGACCGCGTCCTCCGGGCCGGCGGACCTGCGCTGCTGTTCGAGAACCCCAAGGGATTCGAGACCCCCGTCCTCGGCAACCTCTTCGGAACCCCGGAGCGGGTTGCACTGGGCATGGGCGCGGAGTCCGTCGAGGCGCTGCGCGAGATCGGCAAACTGCTGGCGTTCCTGAAGCAGCCGGACCCGCCCAAGGGCCTCAAGGCCGCCTGGGAGTCGCTGCCGATCTTTCGCAAGGTGCTCGATATGGCCCCCAAGCGTGTGCGCTCGGCGCCGGCCCAGGAAAAGGTGATCGAGGCGGCCGACGTGGACCTTGGGACCCTGCCGGTACAAACCTGCTGGCCGGGCGACGCCGGACCCCTGATCACCTGGGGCCTGGTGGTGACCCGCGGCCCGAACCAGAAGCGGCAGAACCTGGGGATCTACCGGCAGCAGGTCATCGGGCGCAACCGCGTGATCATGCGCTGGCTGTCCCACCGCGGCGGCGCGCTCGACTTTCGCGACTGGACCGAGGCCCACCCCGGCGAGCCGTTCCCGATTGCGGTCGCCCTGGGCGCCGATCCCGCGACCATTCTGGGTGCGGTGACGCCCGTTCCCGACAGCCTCTCCGAGTACGCGTTTGCCGGCCTGCTGCGCGGCAGCCGGACTGAACTCGTGCAGTGCCTGGGTTCCGATCTCGAAGTGCCTGCCTCGGCGGAGTTCGTCCTGGAGGGCCACATTCACCCCGGCGACACCGCGCCCGAAGGCCCGTTTGGCGACCACACCGGCTACTACAACGAGGTGGACGACTTTCCGGTTTTCACGATCGAGCGCATCACCCACCGCAGGGATCCGATCTACCACAGCACCTACACGGGACGTCCGCCGGACGAACCGGCGATTCTCGGCGTGGCCCTGAACGAGGTCTTCGTCCCGATCCTGCAGAAGCAGTTCCCGGAGATCGTCGACTTCTACCTGCCACCCGAGGGTTGCTCCTACCGGCTGGCGGTGGTCAGCATGCGCAAGCAGTACCCGGGCCACGCAAAGCGGGTGATGATGGGTGTCTGGTCGTTCCTGCGTCAGTTCATGTACACCAAGTTCGTCATCGTCGTCGACGAGGACGTGAACACGCGTGACTGGAAGGACGTGATCTGGGCCATCACCACGCGAATGGACCCGGCACGCGACACGGTCCTGATCGAGAACACCCCGATCGACTACCTCGATTTCGCCTCACCGGTCTCAGGCCTCGGTTCGAAGATGGGCCTGGACGCGACCAACAAGTGGCCTGGGGAGACCACCCGCGAATGGGGCCGCCCGATCACCATGGACCTTGCCGTAAAACAGCGCGTCGACGATCTGTTGCAACAGTTGCAACTCTGAGGCAAC
This sequence comes from Thioalkalivibrio sp., assembly GCA_003553165.1. Lineage (GTDB taxonomy): Bacteria > Pseudomonadota > Gammaproteobacteria > Ectothiorhodospirales > Ectothiorhodospiraceae > Thioalkalivibrio. The sequence goes on along the minus strand of PUOZ01000279.1, from coordinate 2,216 downwards.
GCGGGAAGCAGGTCCCTGTCGCCCGCTCCGTTAATCCCGTAGGCTCGCCGCGATCCCCGCCAAGGCGGTGTCGTAGCGCGGCGACCAGTTCAGGGCGTTGCGGATACGGCTGGAGTCGATCCGGCGCTGCTCGCGCAGGAAGCTCGCCATGCCCGGATGCGCCGCGTAATAGGCCTCGAGATCAGGAATGCAGGGCGGCAGCTTTACGCCGATCCGATCGGCCACTGCCCGAGCGAAGTCGGTACTGCTCATGTGTTCGTTGTCGGCGAGGTTGAAGAATCCCGTGGGCGCGTCGTCCTCGAGCAGCCGCAGGATCACGTCGACGATGTCGTCCCGGTGAATGCGGTTGCCCGGCGGGCAGATCTCGGGGCACGGTACCTGCAGCCCAGCGCGGATCTGTTCCTCGCGGAGCCGGCCGGGGCCATAGATCCCGGGCAGTCTCAGCACTGCCCACCGGGTTCCCCAGCCCTCGGCCGCCGCGACCAGGGCCCGTTCCGCGTCGAGACGCCGGAGCGCCCGGGCGGTCGCGGCGCGCAAGGGCGCGTTCTCGTCGACCCCGGCGCCGTCCTGATTGCCATAGACTCCGGTGGTGCTCGCATACACGAAACGATCGGGCGGCCGATGCGCCAGGGCCTCGAGCACCTTGCGCAGCCGCGGATCGCCTTCGCTGTCCTTTGGCGGCGGTGCGAGGTAGACGACCCGGCGCGTATCCAGGTCCGCCAGATCGATCACCCCCGCATCCAGGTCGACGCAGCGAATCCGCGGATTCCCCTCCGGCTGCCGGCGCAGGCCGACCCACGGTAGCCCCAGATCCTCCAGTGCGCGGGCCAGTGCGTGACCCACGTACCCCAGCCCCACGATCAGGATTTCTCCTCTTTCCGACATCCCCACCACACCCCGGCTTGTTTGCGTTTACCCGCCGATTGTCGACAATTCGGTCCTCATTCACCAGCGGGGCGGATGCATGGCGTTCCACGTGACGGTACGGCCGGCCAATCACGAGTTCACGGTCGAAGACGACGAAACGGTACTCGAGGCCGCCCTGCGGCAGGGCTTCGCGTTTCCCTACGGCTGCCGCAACGGAGCCTGTGGTTCCTGCAAGGGCCGCATCCTCTCCGGCGAGGTCAGCTACGGCCCGAAGCGTCCGCCAGGCCTGACCGAGGAGAACGAGGCAGCGGGCTTCGCCCTGTTCTGCCAGGCGGTACCGGTGGACGATCTCGAGATCGAAGTGCGGGAAATCGGTGCGGCGCGTGACATCGTGATCAAGACGCTGCCCTGCCGGGTCGCCTCACGCACCCTGCTCGCGCCCGACGTGGTGGAACTGCGCCTGCAGCTCCCGGCCACCGAACGCCTGCAGTTTCTGGCGGGGCAGTATCTGGACATCCTTCTGAAGGGCGGCGACCGCCGCAGCTACTCGCTGGCCAACGCCCCGAACGATGACCAGCAACTGGTCCTGCACATCAAGAAGGTCCCGGGCGGGCGATTCTCCGATGCCGCCTTCCACGACATGAAGCCAAAGGCACTGCTGCGCATCGAGGGACCGCTGGGGACCTTCATTCTCGACGAGGCGTCCGAGCGGCCCCGCCTCTTCGTCGGCGGGGGGACGGGCTTCGCGCCCCTGAAGGGCATGCTGGACCATCTGATGGAAACCGATCTGGATCGTCCGCACCATCTCTTCTGGGGCGCGCGCGACGCCGCGGGCATCTACGCACCCGAGTGGCTCAGGGAGCAGGCACAGCGCGGCGGCGAGCACTTCCGGTTCACCCCGGTCCTGTCCGACGTTCCGGCCGCCGACGTCGCGGGCTTCCCTGCCGCGTCGGGCTGGCTGCACGACGCCGTGCTGGCGGCCTACCCGGACCTGTCCCATTTCGACGTGTACATGGCCGGGCCACCGCCGATGATCAACGCGGCGAAGGCCGCCTTTCTGACGGCCGGCCTGCCCGAGGAGCAGTTGTTCTACGACAGCTTCGAACCCGCGGTAGAGCCCGAGGCCACCGCAAGCTGAGAGTTCCAACGACCGGGCCGCCCGAAAGCGTCGGCAAGCCGTCGCGCTCCAAATGGACCCGGCTGCGATGGCTTTGGACCAGCGGCCGGGATCGCGACCAGAGGTCGCTCCTACGAGAGAGGCGTACGGCCCGGTAGGGGCGGATAGCAGCGCTGGGCAGAGCGGGCGCTTCTTCGCGCTGTCTGCGTGTGCCGGAGCCGGCCTCCCGCTG
>PUOZ01000049.1 GCA_003553165.1 Thioalkalivibrio sp. | reverse complement strand
TCACGGGCACGGTCACGTGCTGCAGGCGGTAGACCCGCAGCCGGGACAGCAGGGCATTGTTCAGTGCGAATGACGGATTCTCGGTGGTGGCGCCGATGAAGCGGATGGTGCCGTCCTCGATGTGCGGCAGCAGCGCATCCTGCTGGGCCTTGTTGAAACGGTGGATCTCGTCGATGAACAGCAGGGTTCCCTGCGCCCGGGCGGCCCGCCGGGAGCGGGCCTGTTCGACCACCGCGCGCACGTCCTTCACCCCGGCCAGGACCGCCGACAGGGTCGCGAAGGCCAGCGCGCCGGTCTGCGCCACGACCCGGGCCAAGGTCGTCTTGCCGCATCCCGGCGGCCCCCACAGGATCATCGACGGCGGTTGACCGGCCTCGATCGCCCGGCGCAGTGCGGCTTCGGGCGCGAGCAGGTGGTCCTGTCCCAGCACCTCGCCGATGTGCCGCGGGCGCATGCGCTCGGCCAGCGGCACCGAGTCATCGAAACCGGCAGCCGTCGCGGGCTCTCCCACCCCGACGGCCTCGTCCGCGCCCGCGTCAGGCGGATCGCCGAAGAGGTCGCCGCTGCCGGTCCTCCGGGTCACGGTCGGTAGACGTCGGTGCCCGCTGGCGGGATGAACTCGAATTCCGCCGGGCCAAGGGATGGATTGCGCCGAGCCTCCCGCAGCCGGATCTCGGTACGCTGACCGAAGACATCCTCAAAGCTCAGCGCCAGCAACTCGCCGTCACCGGTGAGGTCCAGCTCCAGCCGGGTGAAGTCGGCCTCCCGCGTCTTCGGCAGCAGGACCAGCCGCAGGCTGTCGGGTGCTGCCTCCTCAACGACCTCGAAGCGCTCGTCCAGCCGGTGCGGCTGGGTCAGCAGCGCCAGCGGCGTGGCCCCCAGTGCCTGGTCCATCGGGCGGACCGTGGCCTGCCGGAGTTCCGGGTCATGGGTCCACAGGTACTCCCCGTCGGCGACGATCGACTGTTCGAAGGGAACATCCAGTTCCCAGCGCATCCGGTCCGGCAATGCGAGCGAGAACCTGCCCTCGGCCTCCTGCAGGACGAAATCGGTCTCGTCGGTGAGGGTCTGGCTGAACTCGGCCGAAAACGTCTCCAGCCCGTCGAGAAAGCGCTCCAGCGCCGCGCGACCCTCTCCCGCAACGACCGCGGGCGCGAGCAGCATGGACGCGAGGGCAAGAAGGACCGCGAGGCTTTTGCTTGCAGTTGTCAGGTTCATTCCGCTCACCGTTTCAGACATGGATGATGAACCCATCGTGCGCCCGCTGTTGTAAACCCTTGCTGAATCCGAAAGGGCGTTTTTCACCACGAAGATTGCGAAGACACGAAAAGAGGGCATTTTTCACCACGAAGGACACGAAGGACACGAAGAAAAAAGGGATGGAAATGGCTGCAAGAGCGGAAATGCCGGCAAGGTGGAGAAATGGGGCGCACGTCTCAGTCCATGAATCGCGCAGCATTCTACACCTACATTGTCGTGTTTCTCTTTCCGGGTTTTCACATTAAAAAATGCCCTTCTTCGTGTCTTCGTGGTCTTCGTGGTGCACACGCCCTTGCCCTCATTCCCGTCCCCCGGGCACCAGCACCTCGCGGTTGCCGTTGGACTGCACCGGGCTGACCAGTCCCGCGGACTCCATGTCCTCGACCATGCGCGCGGCCCGGTTGTAGCCGATCTTCAGCCGCCGCTGGACGTAGGAGATCGACGCCTTGCGCGACTCGATCACGATCTGCACGGCCTGATCGTAAAGGGGGTCGCCCTCGGCCTCTGCCGCAGCCGGCTCCAGCCCCGGTATGGCGGCAGCGCCGGCCTCGGGCTCGTCCAGGATGCCGTCGTTGTAGTCGGGCTCGCCGGTGCTCTTCAGGTACTCCACCACCTTGTGCACCTCGTGGTCGGCGACGAAGGCCCCGTGCACCCGTTCCGGCAGCGCCTTGCCCGGCGGCAGGTAGAGCATGTCGCCGTGGCCGAGCAGGTGCTCGGCCCCCATCTGGTCGAGGATGGTGCGCGAATCGACGCGCGACGAGACCTGGAAGGCGATCCGGGTCGGGATGTTCGCCTTGATCAGGCCGGTGATCACATCCACCGACGGGCGCTGCGTGGCGAGGATCAGGTGGATGCCGGCGGCGCGGGCCTTCTGCGCGAGGCGGGCGATCAGTTCCTCCACCTTCTTGCCGACCACCATGATCATGTCGGCGAACTCGTCCACCACCACCACGATGAACGGCATCCGCCCCAGCACCGGCGGCTCGATCTCGGCCACCTGTTCGGCCGGATTGAAGGTGGGATCGAGGATCGGCGCACCGGCCGCGTCGGCATCGCGCACTTTCTTGTTGTACCCGGTGATGTTCCTCACGCCGAGCTGCGACATCAGCTTGTAGCGCCGCTCCATCTCGGCCACCGCCCAGCGCAGGGCATTGGAGGCGTCCTTCATGTCCGTGACCACCGGCGCGAGCAGATGCGGAATGCCCTCGTAGACGGAGAGCTCCAGCATCTTCGGGTCGATCAGGATCAGGCGCACGTCCTCGGCGGTGGACTTGTACAGCATCGACAGCAGCATCGCGTTCACACCCACCGACTTGCCCGAACCGGTGGTGCCTGCGACCAGCAGGTGCGGCATGCGCCCGAGGTCGGCGATCACCGGCGCCCCGCCGATATCCTTGCCCAGCGCCATGGTCAGCGGCGACTTCGCGCTCTCGAACAGGTTCGAGCGCAGGATCTCGGAGAGCGACACCAGTTCACGCTGCTCGTTGGGGATCTCCAGCCCCACCGTGGACCGCCCCGGGATCACCTCGACAATGCGCACCGCGATCACCGACAGCGACCGCGCCAGATCCTTGGCCAGCGCCGAAATCCGAGCCACCTTCACCCCCGGCGCCGGGTGCAGCTCGAAACGGGTGATCACGGGACCCGGCTGCACCGCGACGACCTCGACATCGACACCGAAGTCGCGCAGCTTCAGTTCCACCAGCCGGGACATCGCCTGCAACGACTCTTCCGAATAGCCGCTCACTGCGGGTGGCGGGTCGTCGAGCAGCGCCAGCGGGGGATGGGGATCGCTGGTGTCGCCGGCGAACAGGGGAACCTGCTTCTCCTTCATTACGCGCAGGCTGGGAGCCGGCGCATCGATCCGCGGTTCCACCCGCGACGGCGGCCGGTGCGCCACGCGCGCACGCTCACGTTCGACGCGCATCTCGCGCTGCGCCTTCTCCACCGCACCGATACGCTGGTCACGGAAGGCATCCAGCCGGTTCCGCAACCGATCCAGGCCGTCCAGCACGGCCTGGCCCAGGCGATCCATCAAGGCAAACCACGACAACCCCGTGAACAGCGTGAAGCCGGCCAGAAACAGGGCCAGCAGCAGCAGCGTGGCACCCACCAGCCCGAGCCCCGAGGCCGTCAGTACGGCGATGAGTTCGCCGAGAATGCCGCCGGCATTGACCGGGAGGTTGCGCGGCAACCAGTGCAGCGCGGCAAGGCCGGCACCCGACAGCAATGCGACCAGCAGGGCCAGGCCACGCAGGCTCAGTTCCAGCGGACTGCCGATGCGCGCATCGCGGCGGTGGCGGAACAGCCACCAGCCCACGCCGACGAAGACCAGTGGAATCAGGTAGGCCAGGTAGCCGAACAGGTGGAAGACGACATCGGCGAACCAGGCCCCGGCGGCGCCGCCCAGGTTCCGGATTCCCTCGCCGTCCCCGGTGTACGACCAGCCCGGATCGTCCGGGTGATAGGTCAGCAGCGCCACCAGCACATACAGGGCCACCATGCCGAAGACCAGCAGGGCGCCCTCGCGCAAACCGCGCAGCAACTGTCGGCTCAGGCTGTTCTCGGCCTGGGTCTGTACCTTGGTTCGAGGCATCGGTGTTTCCGTTGAAACTGGGTTGGCTCGGCGCCCGGAAGGCCTGATCGGTTCCTGGCCGGGACCGCACGCGCTGGATGGGCCGCCGGCGCGGCCGGCCATCGGGAATCCCGCGGATCCCCGGAACGGTCCTCGGGCCGCTTCGGAATCTGCTCAGGGGCCGTTCGAGGTCCTGATTCTACGTGGTTAAAATGGCACCGCAAAGGACGGGATCGCCGCTTGGGTGCTGTGGCCGTTGGACAGCCCGACGGGCATTACCAATAATCACGGACGAAACGGGACCGCAGCAGCGTCCTTGTTGCGGCGCAGGTGCAGGCTCGGCCGCGCTGCTCCCGACCTCCTTCCATTTCCCGCAACCTGCACGGAGAGTCTTCATGAACGACACCAAGCACTGCCGCCTGCTGATCCTGGGCTCAGGCCCGGCCGGCTGGACGGCGGCTGTCTACGCTGCCCGCGCCAACCTGAACCCGGTCGTGATCACCGGGCTGGAACAGGGCGGGCAACTGATGACCACCACCGACGTCGACAACTGGCCTGGCGATGTCGAGGGATTGCAGGGTCCCGACCTGATGCAGCGCATGCAGAAGCACGCCGAGCGCTTCGCGACCGAGGTCATCTTCGATCACATCCACACCGCCGAACTGGCCTCGCGCCCGTTCCGGCTGATCGGCGACAGCGGGACGTACACCGCCGACGCGCTGATCATCGCCACCGGCGCCACGGCGATGTACCTGGGCCTGGAATCCGAAGAAGCCTTCAAGGGCAAGGGCGTCTCCGCCTGCGCGACCTGCGACGGCTTCTTCTACCGCGGTCAGAAGGTGGCGGTGATCGGCGGCGGGAACACCGCAGTCGAGGAAGCCCTGTACCTGTCCAATATCGCCGACCACGTGACGCTGGTGCACCGGCGCGACGCCCTGCGCGCGGAGAAGATCCTCCAGGACCACCTGTTCGAAAAGGAAAAGGCCGGCAAAATCACCATCGAGTGGAAGCACGTGCTGGACGAGATCCTGGGCGACAAGACCGGGGTCACCGGCATGCGGCTGCGCCAGGTCGAGAGCGGCGATACCAAGGAACTGGAACTGACCGGGGTGTTCATCGCCATCGGGCACAAGCCCAACACCGGCATCTTCGAGGGCCAGATGAACATGGAGAACGGCTACATCATCGTGCAGAGCGGCCTGCAGGGTAACGCGACCGCGACCAGCGTTCCGGGCGTGTTCGCCTGCGGCGACGTGATGGACCAGGTCTACCGCCAGGCGGTGACCTCCGCGGGCACCGGCTGCATGGCGGCCCTGGACGCGGAGCGCTTCCTGGAAGAGAACTTCATGGAAAAGACGCCCTGAAGCGCCGCAACCTTCACCGGGGACAGCCGATGTCGGTCGCGTCATGACCAAAGCCGAAATACCGGAGTTGCGCGTGGAGATCCGCGACGGTCTCGGCGCGGTGGACGCCGCGGCCTGGGACGCGCTGACCGGTGGGCGGGAACCGTTCCTGCGCCACGCCTTTCTCGAGGGGCTGGAACGCCATGAATGCCTGGGCCGTCGCTACGGCTGGTTCCCGCAGCATGTGCTGATCTTCGACGCCGGAACCCTGGTGGCGGCGGCGCCCTGCTACGCGAAGACGAACAACTACGGCGAGTTCGTCTTCGACTGGGCCTGGCAGGCCGCCTGGGAGCGTCATGGCCAGCCCTACTACCCGAAACTGGTGATCAGCGTACCCTACACGCCGGCCACCGGACCGCGCCTGCTGGTGCACCCGGACGCGGCCGAACCCGAGCTCCTGCAACAACGGTTGCTCGAGGCGGCCGCCTCCCGCGGCAGCGAACTCGGCGCCTCCGGCGTCCATCTGCTGTTCCCGCCCGAATCCGAGGCCGCCCTGGCCGCCGCATCGGGGCTGTTGCGGCGGACCGGTTGCCAGTACCACTGGCACAACCGGGGCTACGCGGACTTCGAGGGCTTTCTGGAGGCGCTCAGCTCGAAGAAGCGCAAGAACGTGAAACGGGAACGCCGGCGCGTCGCCGAACAGGACATCGTCTTCCGCACGCTGACCGGCGCCACCGCCGATCCGGAGGACTGGGCCCGGTTTCACCGCTTCTACGAGGACACCTTCGAAAAACACATGGGAATTCCGACCCTGTCCGAGGCCTTTTTCGTCGGCACCGCCGCCGCGCTCGGGCCGCAGGTCGTGCTGTTCGAGGCCCGGCGGGAGGACCAGACCATCGCCGCCGCATTGTGCTACCGCAGCCATGACACCCTCTACGGCCGCTTCTGGGGATGCAGCGCTGACCTCCCCGATCTCCATTTCGAGACCTGCTACTATCAAGGCATCGAGTTCTGCATCCGGGAGGGCCTGTCCCGGTTCGAACCGGGCGCTCAGGGAGAACACAAGATTCCACGCGGCTTCCTGCCGGTGCCGACCGCCTCGGCCCACGCCGTCCTGACCCCCGGATTCCGCAGTTCCGTCCAGGACTTCTGCGAGCGTGAAACGACGATGATGGAAGCGCAGTGCGCGAACCTGATGCAGCGCTCGCCCTATCGCCAAGAGGACTGAGAGCCTGCGGCCATGACGACACTGACCCCGCTGCGCGCTGAAGACCTGGACATGGTTCGCCGGAGGCGCCCGTGAGCGCGCAGTCACGAAGGATGATCACCTGGCTCCACGCCGGCGTCGTGGGCGAACCGTTCCCGCATCCCTCCCTGGCCTGGCTCGACCCGAACGGCCTGCTTGCCGCCGGGGGCGACCTGTCGCTGCCGCGCCTGCTGCGTGCCTACCGCCAGGGCATCTTCCCCTGGTACGAGGCCGGACAGCCGATCCTCTGGTGGAGCCCGGACCCGCGCACCGTGCTGCGGCCCGAGGACCTGCGCGTCACGCGCAGTCTGCGCAAGTCGATCCGCAATGGCGGCTTCGAGGTCAGCTTCGATCGCGACTTCGAGGCGGTGATCCGCGCCTGCGGCGCCCCACGCGCCGGGGCGACCGGCACCTGGATCACCGTGGAGATGCGACACGCCTACCTGGAACTGCACCGTGCCGGGTATGCCCACTCGGTCGAGGTCTGGCGCGGCGGCGAACTCGCCGGTGGCCTGTACGGGGTCGCGGTGGGCCGCCTGTTCTGCGGGGAATCGATGTTCTCGCGGACAACCGATGCCTCCAAGGTGGGGCTGGCCTGGCTCTGCCGCCACCTGGCTGCCTGGGACTGGCCCCTCATCGACAGCCAGACCCCGACGCCACACATGCTGGCCATGGGCGCGACCGAGATCCCGCGCGAACGCTTCCTGGAGCAGGTTCGGCGACTCGTGGACCAGGACCCCGGCCCACGCTGCTGGCGGCTCGATCCCGCGCTCCACCCGTTGGACCCCGGCTGGCGGCAGGGGGATTGAGGGTCTGGAGACAACCCGACAGACGGCCAGGGTTGGGCAGATGCGCCTGATCGAGTGGCGGGACCGAACCGCGCCGCTCTCGGCAGCCGACGCCCCGTTCCTGGCGTTGGGCAACGGGCGCAGCCACGGCGATGTCTGCGTGAACGACGGCGGCACCCTGCTGCTGACCCGGGGCATGGACCGCCTGATCGCCTTCGACCGCGGCACGGGGATCGTCGACTGCGAGGCTGGCATCCTGCTGGGCGATCTGCTGCACTGGTGCCTGCCGCAGGGCTGGATGCTGCCGGTGGTACCGGGCACCCGCTTCATCACCGTCGGCGGCGCGGTCGCCAACGATGTCCACGGCCGGAACCACCGTGTCGCCGGCAGCTTCGGCCGGCACGTGCTCGAGATGGACCTGTTGCGCTCCACCGGCGAACATCTGCGGATCGGCCCAGAGGAGCACGCGGATCTGTTCGCCGCGACCATCGGCGGTCTCGGCCTCACCGGCCTGATCACCCGCGTGCGCCTGCGGATGATCCCGGTGAGCAGCGACCTGATGCTGACCGAGAGCATCCGGTTCGGACATCTTGACGCGGTCTGGGACATCAACGACCGGCTCGGCGCCGAATGGCCGTACACGATCGCTCGGATCGACTGCATCGCTCGCGGGCGCAGGCTTGGCCGGGGGGTGCTGGTCGCCGGCCGGCATGCCCCGCCGCAACCGGCCGGAACGCCGGTGCCACGTTGGCGCGGTCGTTCCCGCTCGCTTCCCTTCGACATGCCATTCTCACTCGTCAACCGCCACAGCGTCCGCGCCTTCAACGCGGTGTATTACCGCGCGGCCCCGCTCCCGGGACGCCGTCTGCAACACGTACACGGCCACCTGTTCCCGCTCGACCGCCTGCGCGACTGGAACCGCATCTACGGCCGCAGGGGCTTCTACCCGTACCACTGCGTGCTTCCGCACGCGCACGCGCGAGACGGCGTTCGGACCTTGCTGAAGCGGACCGCCGCCAGCGCCCAGGGATCCTTCCTTGCCGCGATGAAGACCTTCGGAGACCTGCCCGCGCCCGGGATTCTTTCGTTCCCCCGCCCGGGTGTCACGCTCGCGCTGGACTTCGCCAACCGCGGGCCCCGGACCCTGCGCCTGCTCGCCGACCTCGACGACATCGTGAGCGCCGCGGGGGGCGCCCTTGATCCGGGGCAGGACGCGCGCATGTCCGTCACCATGTTCCGGCGCGGCTTCCCGCAATGGGAGCGCTTCGCCACGCTGGTCGACCCCGCGTTTTCCTCCACCTTCTGGCGCAGGATGAATCCATGAGCGCAACACCCCGACGGATCGCGATCTTTGGCGCCACCTCGCGCATTGCCACCGAGACAGCGAGGCTGTGGCTGGCCAGGGGTGTGGCCCTGGTCGTCGTGGCCCGGAATCCCGAGCGCCTGCGCATGCTGACCGACGACCTGGGCATCCGGGCCGGAGGCCTTGCCGAGGTCGATGCCGTGACCGCCGATCTGGCGGACCTGGATGCCCTGCCCGCCCTGTGGCAATCCATGACGGATCGCTTTCCCGACCTCGACGGCGTGCTGCTCGCGCACGGCAGTCTGCCGGACCAGGCGCGTTGCGAGGCGACGCCCGAGACGATGCTGCATGAGATCCGGGTCAACGCCCTGAGCGCGATGAGTCTGCTCACCGTGATCGCCAATGACTTCGAGGCGCGCCGTCGGGGGATCATCGCGGTGATCGGCTCCGTCGCGGGCGACCGGGGCCACAGGAGCAACTATGTCTACGGTGCCGCCAAGGGGATGCTGGCGATCTTCCTGCAGGGTCTGCGCAGCCGCCTGCACGGCAGCGGGGTGACCGTGATCACGCTGAAGCCCGGGTTCGTGATCACGCCGATGACTCAGGACTTCGACCGTGACGGCCTGCTCTGGGTCCGGCCCGAGCGCGTGGCGAGGGGCATCGTGCGTGCCTTCGAACGCCGGCGCGACGTCGTGTACCTGCCGTGGTTCTGGCGCCCGATCCTGTGGGCGACCCGCCTGATCCCGGAACCGGTGTTCAAGCGCCTTTCGCTATAGCGTGCGAGTCGCGGCGCAGTGCAGTAGGTCGGGTTAGCGTAGCGTAACCCGACGTGCCGGGGTGCCGAGGACGACGCCGGGCTTGCGCCCATGGGTGGGTGCGAGACGCGTCGGGTTACGCCCGTTGGGCTAACCCGACCTACCATTTGCGGCTTTTCATCGTCGGGGGGCGCAGGGCCATGACAGTTAACGTGAAAGTGCCGAGCAGATACGGAGTTTGCTCTCTCGCGATATAACTGTTCAAATAAACAGTATCATGGCGGCGAACGAATCCCTTCCGGCCTATGCCGAGCTGACCTGCTGCAGCAACTTCAGCTTCCTGCGCGGCGCCTCGCACCCGGAGGAACTGGTGGAACAGGCGGCGTGGCTGGGGTACAGCGCCCTTGCGATCACCGACGAGTGCTCGCTGGCGGGCATCGTCCGTGCGCACCAGGCGGCGATGGAGACCGGCCTGCGACTGATCATCGGCACCGGCCTGCGGATCCAGGGCGGGCCGCGCCTGACCCTGCTGGCGCGCTCCCTTGCCGGGTATCGCATCCTGTGCCGCCTCATCACCCACGCACGCCGGGCCGGGCGCAAGGGGCAGTACCGGCTCGAAGCCGCCGACCTGCTCCGGCCCGAGTGGGTCGGGTTGCCGGACTGCGAAGTCCTGTGGCATCTCGAGCCCGCAACGGCGGAGACGGCCGATCCGGGATCGGCGCTCTCCGCAGCCGCTTCCGGAGGCGCCTCCGCAGCGCCGGTCACGGACGCCGACCTGCACTGGGCCGGATGGCTGCGCGAGGTGGTTCCCCCCGAGCGGCTGCATCTGGCCCTCACCCTGACGCGCACGCCCATCGACGCGGAACTGCGGGAGCGGGTCCGGCGGTTCGGCGCGGAGACCGGGATTCCGGTACTGGCCTGCGGCGACGTGCACATGCACGTACGCGGCCGACGCGTGCTGCAGGACGTACTCACCGCGCTGCGCCTGAAAGGCTCGGTCGCGGAGGCCGCCCCCGCCCTGTTCCCGAACGGCGAGCGCTGCCTGCGGCCGCGCGGCGAACTGGACGGGCTCTATCCCGGCGCCTGGCTCGCCGAGACGACGCGGGTCGCCGGGCGCTGCCGGTTCCGCCTGGACGAGCTGCGCTATCGATATCCCACCGATTCCATCCCGCCCGGCGCGGCGCCCGCATCGTGGCTGCGACGCCTGGTCGAACGGGGTTGCCGGGAACGCTGGCCTGGCGGCACCCCGGCGAAGGTGCGTGCCCAGATCGAGCACGAACTCGAAATCATCGCCGACCTTGGTTATGAACCGTATTTCCTGACTGTTCACGACATCGTCCATTTCGCCCGTGGGCGCGGCATCCTCTGCCAGGGCCGGGGCTCGGCGGCGAACTCGGCGGTCTGCTATGCGCTCGGGATCACCGCGGTCGATCCGGCGCGCGCGAGCATGCTGTTCGAACGCTTCATCTCCCGCGAGCGCAACGAGCCACCGGACATAGACGTCGATTTCGAACACGAACGGCGCGAAGAGGTGATCCAGTACATCTACCGGAAATATGGCCGTGAGCGCGCCGCATTGGCCGCCGCAGTGATCCGCTACCGGCGCCGCAGCGCCCTGCGCGACGTTGGCCGGGCCCTGGGCGTGAGCCGGGCCCGTATCGACGCCCTGACCGCGAACATGGCCTGGTGGGACGAAGGCATCCCGGGCGAACGTCTGCGCGAGGTGGGGCTGGATCCCGACGGGCCGCTGGCCCGGCAATGGCAGGTGCTGGCACAGATGCTGGTCGGTTTTCCCCGGCACCTGTCGCAGCACACCGGCGGCTTCGTGATCGCGGCCGGGCGCCTGGACGAACTGGTGCCGATCGAGAATGCCGCGATGCCCGAGCGTACCGTGATCCAGTGGGACAAGGACGATCTCGACGCGCTCGGCCTGCTGAAGATCGACATCCTGGCACTGGGCATGCTTTCCTGCCTGCGCCGCGCGCTGGAACTGCTGGCCCTGCACCGCGGGCGGCGCTGGGGCCTGGCCGACATTCCCGCGGAGGATCCGGCGGTCTATGCAATGCTGCAACGCGCGGACAGTGTTGGCGTATTTCAGATCGAGTCGCGCGCGCAGATGACGATGCTGCCGCGCCTGCGGCCGGAGACCTTCTACGACCTGGTGATCGAGATCGCGATCGTCCGCCCGGGGCCGATCCAGGGGCAGATGGTGCATCCTTACCTGCGGCGCAGGCAGGGGCGCGAGCCGGTCCGCTATCCGAACCCGG
>PUOZ01000034.1 GCA_003553165.1 Thioalkalivibrio sp. | reverse complement strand
GTCGATCCCGATTTCCTCGCGACCTGCCCGCCAGGGGTGATCGCCGGCAACGGAATGGATGCCTTGACCCAGTTGCTGGAGTCCTATCTCTCGCTGCGCGCGAACCCCTTCTGCGATGCGCTGGGCCTAGACGGGATGGCCCATGCGCGCGACAGCCTCCTCGCCCTGTACCGCGACCCCGATAACGCCACGGCCCGGTCTGGAATGGCCTATGCATCGCTGCTGTCCGGCATCACCCTGGCCCAGACCGGGTTGGGATCCGTCCACGGTCTGGCGGCGCCGCTGGGTGCGTTCTTCCCGATCCCGCACGGTGTGGCCTGCGGCACACTGGTGGCCGCTGCCACCGCGGTGAACATCCGCGCCCTGTCCGAGCGCGATCCGGGACATCCCGCGCTGGCGCGTTACGCCGTGGTGGGTCGCCTGCTGACGGGCCGGGGCTCTCTTGATGACGGTGAGGCCCGCGCCGCACTGGTCGAGTTGCTGGAGGAGTGGACGGGGCTGCTGGATCTGCCGACCCTGGACCGCTTCGGGATCACCATCGGGGATCATCCCCGGCTCATTGCCAACAGCCGGGGTTCCAGCATGAAGACCAACCCCATCGTGCTGCACGACGCGGAGGTCGCCGCGATCCTGGAGGCGAGACAGTCCGCCGTGGACGTGGGCTGAGCGCAGGCCTGCTCGTGCCTGTGTGCCCGCGGCGACAGGGGTCTGCGCGGTTCAGGTGTACAGGCAGATGTCGGATTCGCCCGCGGAGTCGAAGAACGTCGCCGCGCCCGCGAACTCGATTCCCTTGATGAGGTCCCGCTTGCGGTAGGCGTGGAGTTCGGCGGTCATCTGGCAGGCGAACATCCGCACCTCGGCGTCCAGGCACAGCTGGCGGAGTTCCGCGATGTCCGCGACCCCCTTCGCCTGCAGCCTCGCCCGCATCTTCCTCGTGAAGAGACCCTGCATGCCCGGAAGCAGCTGCAGCACGACCGGCATCCGTGTTGCGATGGCGGGGTTGCCCAGCGGGCTCATGTCCAGATACTGCAGGTCCTGCTTCAGCAGCCGGAGCCCGTAAAAGGTGAAGAACATCCGGCACTCGTAACCCAGAGCGGTCGCCGTCGAGGCGAGGATAAAGGGCGGGTAGGCCGCGTCCAGTGAACCCTTGGTGACGATGATGGTGATTCTCTTCACAGGCATTGCAAACGGCTCCGGTACGGATGGTCCAACAACAGGTATTGATTGATTGACGTCAAAGGGCCTGCGGATATGCCGTGCGGGCCCGTGCCAGCACCCGCTCCAGGGTCTCCAGCAGCCGATCGACCTGGGTCTCCGAATGGCTCGCGGACAAGGTGATCCGCAGACGGGCCGTGCCCTCCGGCACGGTCGGGGGCCGGATGGCGGGCACCAGGATGCCTGCCTCGAGCAGCGCGGCAGCGGTCTCGCTGGCGCGCCGGGACGATCCCAGGAGCAGCGGTTGGATGGGTGTAGGGCTCGCCGGCACAGGCAGGCCCAGCTCGGCGAAACCTTGCTGCAGGCGCTGGATGAGTGCCCGCAGGTGTTCCCGGCGCCAGCCTTCGCTGCGCGCGATGTCGAGCGATACGCGGGTGGCGGCCGCCAGTGCCGCCGGCATGGCCGTGGTGTAGATGTAGGTTCGCGCGAATTGCACCAGTCCCTCGATCAGTGTGGCGCTGCCGGCAACGAAGGCGCCGGCGGTGCCGAAGGCCTTGCCCAGTGTCCCCATCAGTATCGGTACGTCGTCGGGAGACAGGCCGAAATGCTCGCAAGTCCCACCACCCTGATCGCCGAGCACGCCAAGACCGTGGGCGTCGTCGACCATCAGCCAGGCACCCCGCCGCCGCGCGGCATCAGCCAGCGCGGGCAGGGGGGCAAGATCGCCGTCCATGGAAAATACCCCGTCCGTGACGATGATGTTGGTTTGCTCTGGCGCCGTCGTGGCCAGCAGGGAGCCGGCGTGCTCCGGATCCGCGTGCCGGTAGCGACGTATGCGGCAGCCGGCAAGGCGGCTCGCATCGATCAGCGAGGCGTGATTCAGGCGGTCTTCCAGCACCGCGTCGCGCCGGCCCGCCAGCGTCTGCAGTGCACCGAGATTGGCCATGTACCCGGTCGAGAACAGCAGCGCCCGTGGACGGCCGGTGAAATCCGCCAGGGCTTCCTCCAACTCGGCGTGCGCGCGGGTGTGGCCGTTAACCAGGTGCGCCGCCCCGGCGCCGAGTCCGTACCGCTCCATCGCGGTAGAGGCGGCGGCAGTGACCCGGGGGTCCGACGCCAGCCCGAGATAGTCGTTGGAGCAGAATGCCAGGACTCTGCGCCCGTCGACGACCTGCTCCGGGGCCTGCCGGCCCTCCAGTACCCGCGGCATGCGCCAGCGCCCGGCGGCATGGACCGCATCCAGGCGTTCGCGCAGCCGCGTTTCCGCAGCCGACATCAAGAGATTCTCCCGGGGGTGCAGGCGGGTGACTCGCAGCCGCTGTTTTGCCGGCGGACGCCGGGCAGAG
>PUOZ01000104.1 GCA_003553165.1 Thioalkalivibrio sp. | reverse complement strand
GTCACGTCGTCGCTCGCCTCCCCAAGTTCGTTTGTAGTTACGTTACTACTCTTCCCTCTTGGCAGCAAGCAGGGCTCGGGGTGATGGCCATGCAGACCAGATCCCCAAGCGAATCCATTGGGCGGACGACGAGAACCGGGCGCTTTTTCGCAGCGCTGAAGTCGGTAAAGGGGAACGGGACCAAGACCACATCACCGGACTGGAACATCGTTCCACACCTCGTCGTCAGGGTTATCCCACAGGCGTTCGAGGCTCGATAACTGGGCGTTCCTTAGATTACGCTGCTGTTCACGATCCGACCTCTGTCTGAGGAAATGCGCAAAATCCAGGACCTCCTGCTGAAGAGACTCTGGTAGATCGGCGATCTCCTCCAACACCTTCTTCGCTGTGTTCATGGCTTAGCTCCGCTTGCAACTCCGTCAACGATTGCGACTCCGTCAAGCCGGTGCCGTACCGCCCCCCTCCGCTTTCCCGGGGTCGAATCTGCGGCCTGACGCTTGACGCCTTTATGGACAACGGTTCTGGCCGGTCAGCATAGCAAACGGCAAATCGTATGGTGCGCAACGCGATCCAGTCGTCAAGCACCTCGTGCGGGAGCCAGTTCTGACCGCGATGGCACTGAGTACCCGTCGCAACGCCCAATCGCGGCTGGAAGCCGCTCCCACCCCCCTGCCGCCCGCGTTCGTCCAGTGCCAGCAGGTGCCAGCACCGCCATGAATGTGGCTGCGGCGCGCCCCGTTCCGGGAACGAAAACGCGACGCGCGTTCTGCTTGGACACCCTCCCCGCCATGAAACCTGGAGATTCCTGCGGCGCTCAGGCGTGGTAACCGGTGGAAAGTGGCTGTCCCAGACGTGTCCTTACCCGACGGGCCTCGCACTCCACCCATGGGCGCAAAATAGCGTCGTCCCCGGGACGTCGTCGGGTTACGCTGCACTAACCCGCCCTACAGGGCTGTGACTTTCACGCTAACCGCTCCAAGGACGCCTACGGTGTCCGCGCTATCCTTCCCCGACCTGAAGGCCGAGGCTTGTCGCGCACCGGGGTCAGTGCTTGCCTGGCCCAGCCATGAAGGGGTTGACGATCTCCACGCCGGCAAACCGGCGGCCTGCCTGCATATCCTCGGAAAACAGGACGGCACAATCGGCCTGGATCGCCATCTGCACGATCATCGCGTCCCAGAAAGAAAGCTTGTGTTCGATAGACAACCGCGCCGCCGATACCACGTCATCGGTCCGGGGCGTCATGACATCGGCCCGACCAAACAACATCAGCTTTTCGGTCGCAATACCGGGGTCGACGCCCAGCTTGCGGGTTGCGGCCCAGAAATACTCCTGCAGCACCTGGATCGAGATCACCGCACGTCCCCGGCTTCTATGCTCCTGCCAGAGCGACAAGGCTCGATCCTGCTTTTCCGGCGCATCCAGGTCGTCGGTGTAGACCAGCAGGTTGCTATCGAAAAAGCTACGAGCGCTCATGCACTTCGTCACGGTTGAAGCGCCAGTCCCCGCGCCGGCCCTGCGACAACTTGCTCAATTCGCGCAGACGTTCGAACTCTTGTTTCGGCTCGCGCTGACCGACAAGTTCCTCGAGGTAGTCGCGAATCAACTGGTTCAGACTCTTGCCCCGGCGGGCCGCCTCGGCCCTGGCCTTCTCGATCAACCTTTCTTCGGCCGACAGGGTGATGTTCTTCATGATCTTTTTTCCTGTGCACACAGGCGCACAGATTAGCATATGGACCGGGCAACGGGTTGTCGGCCAGGTGCGCGACGCCCCATTCACGCTGGGTATAGCGGACAATCTCTCGGAGATCGGCCTGGGCGCTCCGCGTAAGAACGTACGGGCGATTCACTCGCCGGATTCGGCACGCAAAGTCTTTCCGGCGATCTCGCTGATGCTGCCTTGCGCATACTCACCGCGATGGGCCTCGGCGACGCGTTCAGCCAGTAGCGCCTTGAGCTCCTGCGCCGCCTGATCTTCGGTCCCCGGCGGGAACAGACGCTCGAGGGTGTACTGCTTGATGCTCTTACCGGCCAAAGCCGCCATGGCTTTCAGGGCCTGGTGCTGTTGCTCCGTAATATCAATCGTTAGGCGGCTCATGCACTTGCCTCCGCGGATCCAGGACACCTGAGCAGTATCCCACATCCGCGGTGTTGTGGGAATGTGGGCAACCATTCCAAGACATCCCCGTCGCAAACTCTGGGCCTGACACGGGACCGCCCTCGGGGTCGGACTAAGGCAAGCGGTTAAATCGCAGAAAGAAACGCCGGAATCTGGCGGCGAAATCAGCCTTGGACGGGCCATTTGGGGACCGAAAATGGGGTCTCAAGCGATGGGCGATGGCTTGGGAGGTTACGGGAGCGAGCGTGACGCTGGCGCTGGGACGAAGAATTGCTGCCGCCCTTTGCTGACCGCTTGGGCCACAGAGATCTGTTCCCCTTCGGGCCTTGCGGATGTGCCCCAGACGGGCAAAGATCAGAAGATGCCGTTGCCCCCACACACCACGG
>PUOZ01000075.1 GCA_003553165.1 Thioalkalivibrio sp. | reverse complement strand
TCACCCGCTGCTGCTCGGGCTCGTAGCGCATCTCGACATGGCCGATCAGTGGGAAATCCTTGCGGAAGGGATGCCCGACGAAGCCGTAATCGGTCAGGATGCGGCGCAGGTCGGGATGCCCTGAGAACAGGATTCCGAACAGGTCGAAGGCCTCGCGCTCGAACCAGTTGGCCCCCGCCCAGACCTCGGTCACGGACTCGATCTCCGGAAACTCGTCGTCCGGCAACCAGGCGCGCACGCGCAGACGGCGATTGTGGGTTACGGAGAGGAGGTGCATGACTACTGCGAAGCGGGGACTGTCTCGCTCCATCTCATCGGGCGCGTCGTCGAAGGTGAAGCGCCCGGAGGTCGCGGCCGTCACCCCGCGGCCGAAGCCCTGCGTGGATGCCGCCTCGGTGGACCACTCGGCGCGACCGTATTCCAGGTAGTCGACGCCGCAGAGATCCATCATCATGTCGAAGCCCAGTTCCGGATGATCACGCAGGCGCTCGGCCACCGCCTTCCATTCCGCGGCGGGCACCTCGATCGTCACCTCGCCCAGGCGCACCTGCAACGACTGGAGCTGCTGTTCGAACTCCGCCTGCAGGATATCGACCCAGTTCTTGCTTTCGGACATCGGTAACCCCGGCAGCTCAGCGAGCAATGGTGTTGGTGCGTCGGATCTTGTTCTGCAACTGGATGATCCCGTAGAGCAGGGCCTCCGCAGTCGGCGGGCAGCCCGGCACATAGATGTCGACCGGAACAATGCGGTCGCAGCCGCGGACGACGGCATACGAGTAGTGGTAGTAACCGCCCCCGTTGGCGCAGGAACCCATCGAGATCACCCACCGGGGCTCGGCCATCTGGTCGTAGACCTTGCGCAGGGCCGGCGCCATCTTGTTGACCAGCGTGCCGGCCACGATCATCACATCCGACTGGCGCGGGCTGGGCCGGAACACGATACCGAAGCGATCCAGGTCGTAGCGCGCCGCCCCGGCGTGCATCATCTCCACCGCGCAGCAGGCCAGGCCGAAGGTCATCGGCCAAAGCGACCCGGTGCGGGCCCAGTTGATCAGCTTGTCGGCGGAAGTGGTGACGAAACCCTTCTCGAGAACGCCTTCTATTCCCATTCCAGGGCCCCCTTCTTCCATTCGTAAATGAAACCGATCACCAAAATGATCAGAAAGAGCGCCATCGCCAGCAGGCCGAACAGCCCGATGCTGTCCAGGGCAACCGCCCAGGGAAACAGGAACGCGATCTCGAGATCGAAGATGATGAACAGGATGGCGACGAGGTAGAAACGGACGTCGAACTTCAGGCGGGAGTCTTCGAAGGCCTCGAAGCCGCACTCGTAGGGAGAGTTCTTCGCCGCATCGGGTTTGCTCGGGCCAACCGCCATGCCAAGGGCCAGGGGTACGATACCCGCCACGGCGCCGACGACCAGAAAAATGAGTATGGGCAGGTAACCTTCCAGCATTCCTTTTCTCCCGAACGCCGCCAGGCGGTGGCAGGTTCTTGGTGCACACCGCCTAGAGACGCGGCACGCAAACTCGTGTGCTGGGTGAGATCTGGTGCAACAGGCGACCGGTTCCGGCGCCATCACTCCCACCGGGCTGCGAGTCTAGGGTAAGCCCGGAAACAGTGTCAAGTTCTCCTAATATCCTAACCGACTGATATATTTGAAATAGTTGGTTTTTTGGACAGCCGGTCGGGACGACACGGCGATCGCGCCGGAATGGTGCAGATGGTGGGACTCGAACCCACACGGCTTTCGCCACTACCCCCTCAAGATAGCGTGTCTACCAATTCCACCACATCTGCGTGCAAGGTCCTGAGGCGGCTTCGCCGCCCCGCCCCGCCCGGGGCCAGAAAGCCGAGGGCGGGCGATTACTGGGGTATGTCGCCCGGACGACCCGGCAACGGGTCGATGGGAAGGGATTCGTCGAGCACCCGCTCCTGGCGGGCCTCTTCCTGCATCTGATCAATCAGGCTGCGCGCCTCCGGCTCCGATGCGGCGAGGTAGGCGAGCGAGAGACTGTTCACGAAGAATACCACCGCGAGGACAGCGGTGGCGCGGCTCAGGAAATTGGCCGAGCCTCGCGCGCCGAAGACCGTCGCCGACGCCCCGCTGCCGAAGGCGGCACCGGCATCCGCTCCCTTGCCGTGCTGCATCAGCACAAGCGCGATCAGTGCAACGGCCACCACCACCTGCACGACGAGCAGGATGCCATAGATCATACGTTGGCCTGCGCTTGCGCCGCGGCAGCGGCGTTGACGATACCAAGGAAGGAATCGGCGTCCAGCGAGGCGCCGCCGATGAGTCCGCCGTCGATGTCCGGCAGGGCGAACAGCCCCGGTGCGTTATCGGCCTTGACGCTGCCACCGTAGAGAATCCTGAGCCCGTCCGCCACCTTGGCATCGCGGCCAGCGACCCGGGAGCGGATGAAGGCGTGCACCTCGGCCGCCTGATCGGGCGTCGCAGTGCGCCCGGTGCCAATCGCCCAGACCGGCTCGTAGGCGACGACGGCACG
>PUOZ01000303.1 GCA_003553165.1 Thioalkalivibrio sp. | reverse complement strand
GCACCTCGGCGAGCTTGCGGGTCAGGCCATATTTCTGGTGGTTCTGATGGAAGAGATCGGCAATCTGGCCGCGGGTCTTGTGTACCGCGGGCACGATGATGTGGCTGGGCGGCTCGTGCGCGAGCTGGATGATGTACTCGCCGAGGTCGGTCTCCACCACCTCGAAGCCGGCGCCTTCCAGCGCCCCGTTGACGCCCACCTCCTCGCCCACCATGGACTTGCCCTTGGTGATCATCTTCGCGCCGGCGGCGCGGCAGATCTCCACCACGATGCGCCGGGCGTCCTCGGCGCTGGAGGCCCAGTGGACCTTGCCGCCGCTGCGTTCAACGGCATCCTCGTACCGTTCCAGGTAGTGGTCCAGGTTCTCCAGGGTGTGGTTCTTGATCGCCACCGCACGGTCGCGCAGGGCATCGAACTCGGGCAGACCCTCGACGGCCTTCGCCCGCTTCACCGCGAACCCGTCCTTGGCCCGGTTCAACGCGACCTGCAGGGTCTCGTCTTTCAGGGCGTGGACCGAGCGTTCCTTGAATGCGTGACTCAGCGATTGCATCAGCGCGACCTCCCGCCAGAACCGGGCGGATCGCCCAGACCGGGCACATCGGCCATTCCGGCCAGCACCTCGGCGACATGGTAGACACTGACGCCGCCGCCCTCGCGGCCCAGACGCCCGGCGATGTTGAGCAGACAGCCGAGATCCCCGCCCAGGACCACCTTGGCACCGGTCGCGGCGATCGCATCGGCCTTGTCCGCCACCATGCGCCCGGAGATCTCCGGGTACTTCACGCAGAACGTGCCGCCGAAGCCGCAGCAGATCTCCGAGTTATTCAGTTCGCGCAGTTCCAGGCCGCTGACGCTCGCCAGCAGCCTGCGCGGCTGCTCCTTGATGCCCAGCGCACGCAGGCCATGGCAGCTGTCGTGATAGGTCACGGCACGGCCGAAGGAGGCATCGACGGCGTCCAGCCCGCGCACGTCGGTCAGGAAGGAGATCAGTTCGTGGGTCTTGCCGGCCATCGCGCGGGCGCGCTGCTGCCAGCCCGGTTCGGATTCGAACAGTCGGGGGTAATCGCGCAGCATGCCGGCACAGGAGCCGGAAGGTACGACCACGTAGTCGAAATCCTCAAAAGCCTCGATGGTGTTGCGGGCGGTCCGCGCGGCACCGGCGAGGTCCCCGTTGTTGTAGGAGGGCTGCCCGCAGCAGGTCTGCGTCTGCGGAACCTCGACGCTGCACCCGACTTTCTCCAGCAGCGCGACCGCGGCGAGACCCACATTGGGACGGTAGATGTCGGCCAGGCAAGTGACGAAGAGCCCGACCCTGGGATGCTCGATCGGCCCGTCGGTGGTGGATTCGCTCCCCGTGGCGCTCATCGACCTTGCCCGGGGAGGAGGAACACGACTCGGTTCCCGTGGGGCGCTGCGCGCATTACTGCAGGGCTGGGCATATCTCGAACCATCCGTCGGCCGTTGGACTCGCCTGTCCGCAGGTTATAGCCGATATCGGCGCGGTCCGAAAGGTCCGATTCCATTTCCCGGGTCCGCACGTACCCCTACAGCAGGCGGTGCGGCTGCTCGTCACCCAGGCTCAGCACCTGCTGCGCGAGTGCGATCGCCTGGTCGCAGAAGACGTCCAGGTCGCGCCAGCGCCCCGAGACATCGAGCTCGCGATCCAGTTCGGGACCCAGCACGCGCAGCGCGAAATCGCCGGTCGCACCGGGGCTGCGTATGGAGAGCGCGTAGAACTGCGGTTCCTGCGCACCGTCCTGCACCGCCGCGAAGACGTAGCGGTAGTCGACACCGTCGTCGCTCTCGATATCACCAAGCACGACGATGGAGAAATCCCCCAGCTTGTAACGACGCTGGGGAATGGCGGTCCTGATGCCGGGAGCCTTCATCGATCCTCCTCTTTCTCGGGTTGCCACTGCACCGATGCGCCGTCGCGGGACACCCGGAGCCTGGCGACATGCGCCGTACAGGGCAAGACAATAGACTGGAATCCGCCGCAACCCCAACCGGAAGGCCCATGACGTCACATCGATCCGACACCCCCAAGGACATCCTGAGCGAAGCCGAACTGCTCGACGAGCCGGGCGGGAAGGTCCTGCGCCTGCGTTTCGAGGGTCCCTTCGAAGGCCGGCGGGTCACCTGGCTGGCCACCCTGCACGCCCTGGGGGAATCCCAGCCGACCGACCTGGCGCGCCAGCCCGCCGCCAATTACATCGAAATCGATGCAGCAGGCCAGGATACGGTGCCGATCACGGTGGGATTACCGGTGGATCGGATCGATCCGCCCACGGTGCGCAAGGCCATCATCATGATCCGCCGCTACAAGCGGCTGCACCGGGGACGGCACGAATACGGATTCCCACGCGAACACTGATCAGGTCTTTTCTCACCACGAAGAACACGAAGGACACGAAGTTTTTGCATTTTTTATAGACAATGCGGCAGGCAGCTGGCGATGAAAAGCCGCAAACCGTAGGTCGGGTTAGCCCAACGGGCGTAACCCGACGGGCCTC
>PUOZ01000069.1 GCA_003553165.1 Thioalkalivibrio sp. | reverse complement strand
GGCGACGTTGGTGGCCAGCACGATGCGCCGTCCGGGATGCGGGCGGAACACCCGGCTTTGTTCGGCCGCCGAGAGCCGTGCGTACAGCGGCAGGATCTCGGTGTGCGCCGGTTGCTCCCGGCGCAGGCGCTTCGCGGCGTCGCGGATCTCGCGTTCGCCGGGAAGGAAGACGAGGATGTCGCCGGCGCCGGAGCGGCAGCACTCCGCCACGGCGGCGCTGATGCCGTCGAAGAGGTCGCGTTCCGAGGCATCCTCGTCTTTCGCGTCGGTTCGTCCTGAGCCTGTCGAAGGGCGATCGGAGCCTTTGGCCGCCGAGGTGAGACCCTTCGACGGCGTGGAACTTGCCGCTGTTTCCGGCTCCATAAGCGGCCGGTAGCGCAGTTCCACCGGCCAGGCGCGCCCGGGGACCTCGATGATCGGGGCGTCGTTGAAGAAGCGCGCGAGCCGCTCCGGGTCCAGGGTTGCGGAGGTGATGACGATGCGCAGGTCGGGCCGTCGCGGCAGCAGCTGTTTCAGATAACCGAGCAGGAAGTCGATGTTCAGGCTGCGCTCGTGGGCCTCGTCGATGATCAGGGTGTCGTAGGCCAGCAGGTCCCGGTCCTGGCGCAGTTCGGCGAGCAGGATGCCGTCGGTCATCAGCTTGATGTGGGTGTCGCTGCCGGTGTGGTCTCCGAAACGTACCTTGTACCCGACGGCCGCGCCGATTTCCGATCCCAGTTCCTCGGCGATGCGCCCGGCCACCGAACGGGCGGCGATGCGCCGGGGCTGGGTATGCCCGATCAGGCCGCGCCGGCCGCGGCCTGCGTCGAGGCAGAGTTTCGGCAGCTGGGTGGTCTTGCCGGAGCCGGTTTCGCCACAGAGGACGAGCACGGGGTGATCCCGGATGGCGGTGACGATCCGGCCGCGCTCGGCGTGAATCGGGAGGTCGCCGGCATAGCGGGTTTCGGGAAGGGTCTTGCGTCGGGCGTCCGCGCGCCGGATGGATTCGTCGCAGCGTCGGCGCGCCTGGGCAAGCAGGACGTCCGCAGGCTGACCGCGCCCGAGGCGCCGGCCTGCCCGTTGCAACAGTTCCCGGATGGAAGGCTCGTCGGCGCGCAGGACTTCCGCGAGCCGGGCCTCGATCTCGCGGGTTGGGGCGAGCGGGTCCGTGCCGCCCATCAGGAGGCGGGCAGGCGCAGAGCCTCGATATTCTCGCTACGCAGACGCTCCAGCGCGCGGGCGACCTGAGCGTCGCTGTCGAAGGGTCCGACGAAGACCCGGTGGAAGGTCTGGCCGTCGATGCGGACCTCGCGGATGTTCGCCGTCAGGCCCAGCAATGCCAGCCGCGCCTTCATCTCGTCGGCCTGCTGGAATTGCCGGAAAGAGCCGGTCTGGAGCAGCACCCGGCTGCCGGTATCGGGGCGCGCCTGCGGCTGCGGCGCTGGTGCAGGCGCCGCACGCGGCGGTGTCGGTGCCGTGGGGGCCGATTCGGGAATGCGCACCTCGTCCCGCGGCAGGAGTTCATAGAACTGGAAACGCGAGCGCTCCGCGGGTGCCTCCGGGGCCGTGGCAGGGGGAGGATGCACCGGGGCAATCGGGGCCGGCCGGCTTTCGCCGTGGGTCAGCCAGCCGGGGTCCTGCCCCATGCGGTCCGCGCCCTGGAGGTAGAGGACCGCAGCTACGGCGAGGCCGGCCAACATGCCGGCCAGCAGCCAGAACCAGCCGGGTATCGGCCGCCTGCTGCGGGTGGAGGCCGGTTTGCGGCGAACCTTGCGTGCCTGGGCCATGATCGTTTCCTACATGCTCTCGGGTGCACTGACACCGAGGAGCCCCAGGCCGTTCGCCAGGACCTGCCGGATGCCGTCGATCAGGGCCAGGCGGGCGGAGACCAGCTCCGCCTCCTCCGCGTTCATGAAGGGCACCGCGTTGTAGTAGGCATGAAAACCGGCCGCGAGATCGCGCAGGTACTGGGCGAGCTGGTGCGGCTCGTAGGCCAGCGCCGCCGCGGCGACGAGTTCCGGGAAGCGGTCCAGCTGGGCCAGCAGATCGGTCTCGGGCTCCAGGGTCAGGCGGGCGATCTCCGGGCCGTCGGCGGCGGCCGTGACCAGGCCGCGCTCGGTCGCCCCGCGCTGCACGCTGCAGATGCGGGCGTGGGCATACTGGATGTAGTACATCGGGTTGTCGTTGGACTGGCTCTTGGCCAGTTCCAGGTCGAAGTCCAGGTGCTGGTCGCAGCGCCGCTGCACGTAGAAGAAGCGCGCGGCGTCGGCGCCGACGTCCTCGCGCAGTTCGCGCAGGGTCACGAAGCTGCCGGATCGGGTGGACATCTGCACCCGCTCGTTGCCGCGGTACAGGATCGCGAACTGCACCAGCAGCACGTCCAGCCGGCTGTCGTCGAGGCCCAGCGCCTGCAGTGCAGCGCGCACCCGCGCGACGTACCCGTGATGGTCCGCGCCCCAGACGTTGATCATGCGGTCGAAGCCGCGTTCGAATTTCTGGCGGTGGTAGGCGATGTCCGACGCGAAATAGGTGTACT
>PUOZ01000097.1 GCA_003553165.1 Thioalkalivibrio sp. | reverse complement strand
TGTCACACCTGTTCCCCGCGGCCGGTGGACGCGGGACCGAGCAGGCCGCCGCAATCCGGAATCCGAGCCGGGCAACCCTGAGCCGGACACCGGAGCGCCGGGCGGTGATGAAGGGTCAATCCGGAACATGATTATCACGCAAGCTCCGCAGGGAATGCGCTCGTGCGTAACGCGCTCCCCTGCATGGCCTTCCCCTGTGGGAGGCGAGCCCTCTCGGCGACCTCACGGCGGAAAACCCTCGCCGAGAGGGCTCGCCTCCCACAAGGGGCGCCCCTTGAAACAGCGGCGATCCGAACACCTGCGGAGCTTTGGTGCCAATCAAGATCCAGAAACACACGTCGAAGGCCCCCTGCCCCACGCTTTCGTCAACACGAAAGCGTGGGACAACTTTCGCGGACAGAAGTTGTCGCAACGCCCGTGGCACCTGATCGGGTTTCGCGTTCATGATGGAGCGGGGCGGGGTCTGACTGCAATCTGCCGCGCTGGCGCCGTAACCCACCGCGCCGGCGGCCCGGCACTGACCGGCTCCCGGCCTCAGGACGCGCGCCCGTCATGTTGCCCGTAGACGCCAAGGAGACCTTCGTGCTTCGCCTGCTGATCACCTTCGCCGTGCTGAATGCACTGCTGCTGGGCCTCGAGATTCCGCGCCATGCGGGCCTGGGACCCAACTGGATCGCCCTGGAGGCCCTGGTGCTGGCCGGGCTCTTCACCTGGATACCGCAAGGACGCTGGAAGGGGTACCTGGCCGCACTGGCCGGCGCTCTGCTCGCCCTGCTCACGCTGCTGGCACTGGCCGATGCACTGGCCCGCCTGAGCCTGTCGCGGTCGGTGAATCTCTACCTCGACTACCCACTGGCACGTTCGGTCTATCACCTGGTCTCCGGCAGCGTCTCCGTGCCCGGTGCGATCCTGGCCGGCATCGCGCTGTTCCTGGGGCTTGCCGCGCTGGCCCTGCTGCTGCGGTGGCTGCTTGCCGGCCTCGGCCGCCAACGCCGCCCGGTGCCCCGCGCCGTCGCCGCCGCGTTCATCCTGGTGGGTGCCGTGGGAATCGTTTCCTTCCATGCGGGCGCTGCGCTGCCCAACCTGCCGCGCGCGATCACCCCCGGCATGACAATTGTGCTGGACCAGATCCGTTTCGGCCGGATCGCACACGTCCAACGGGGGGAGTTTCAGTCCCTGCTGGCGCGCGATGCGGAGACCCAGGCCGCGGTGCGGCTGGACGGGCTCGCCGGTGTCGACGTGATCGTGGGTTTCATCGAGTCCTACGGCGTCTCGGCGCTGTTCGACGAACGCTACGCACCGGTGGTCGGAGCGCGTCTGGATGATCTGGAGCGACGGGTGGCCGATGCCGGCCTGCACATGGTCAGCGGCACGCTGAACGCGCCGATGTTCGGCGGCCAATCCTGGCTGGCACACGCTTCGGTGCTGAGCGGGCTCTGGATACGCAACCAGATGCACTACGAATTCCTGCTGGACACGGAACGGGAGACCCTGGTCCAGGACTTCCATCGCAGCGGCCATCGAACCGTCGCGGTGATGCCGGCGATCACCCTGCCCTGGCCACAGGGCCGCTGGTTCGGTTACGACGAGATCTTCGAGGCCGGCGACATGGGCTATGCCGGCCCGCCGTTCAACTGGGTCACCATGCCCGACCAGTTCACCTGGTGGTTCTTCGAGAATTCGGTGCGCAGAAACGGGGACCGCCCGGTCTTCGCCAAGGTCGCGTTGATCAGCAGTCATGCCCCATGGGTGCCCATCCTGCCGATCCTGGAGGACTGGGAAGCGATCGACGACGGCGCGATCTTCCGGCAATGGGAGGGCGAGGGAGAAGCCCCGGAGTCGCTGTGGAGAAATCACGACCGGGTCCGGGAGCACTTCGCGCTTTCGGTCGCCCACGCACTCGAGGTGGCGGGCCGCTACGCGGCGACGTTCACCGACGCACGGACCCTGTTGATCCTGCTCGGGGATCACCAGCCGGCACAGATCATCACGGGCCCGGATCCCAACCCCGGCGTCCCCGTCCACGTGATCAGCGGCGACCCGGCCCTGCTCGAACCGTTCCGCGAGCGGGGGTTCGTGGCTGGCGCGTGGCCCGTGTCGCAGAATACGGAAACGGGAATGGACCGGTTCCGGGAATGGCTGCACGATGGCTACCGGGTAGTACCCGCCTCGCCGTGAAGCCGGCGTTCCTGACCTCAAACGACCCCGCGCCGGGTCGCGCCCAAGGAGGAGACGATGTCCACCAGATTCCTGCTCGTTACCGGTCTGCTCAATTCCCTCATCTGCCTGTCGTTCGCGGCACACAGCTACGAAGGTCCGCTGTTCGACGCCCATCTGCATTACAACCCCGTGCATGCGGACGCGGTGGCACCCGAAGGCGTCGGGCCGGCGCTCGCGGGCGCCGGCATCAGCCGCGCGGTGATCCTGGCTCGCGACGACGCGCTGATCGAGGCCGCGATGCACGCGGCTCCGGGGGTCATCGTGCCGTTCCTGGATGTCTACCGGCCGCCGGCGGGCAAGGACACCTGGATTCACGATCCGGATTTGCCCGAACGGATGCGCGCGCGCCTCGACGCCGGCCTGGAGACCGGCGACTGGCGCGGCATCGGCGAACTGCACCTCTTCGCGGATGATCGCCATTCGCCGGTGTTCGAGGCGCTGCTGGTCATGGCGCGGGAGCGGGGGCTTCCGGTGATGATCCACGGCGATCCGGCGGTGATCGACCGGGCCTATGAAATCGAACCCGAGGCGCTGATTCTCTGGGCGCACGCGGGGACCTTCCCCTACCCCGCCCTGATCCGGGATTACCTGAACCGCTACCCCAACCTCTACGCCGACCTGTCGATGCGCAGCGAGCGGCTGAGCGGCGACGGCTTCATGCCGCTGGAATGGCAGGATCTGCTGATCGAGCATTCCGACCGTTTCATGGTGGGCGTGGACACCTTCAGTTCTACCCGATGGCGGGAGATCGAGCAGCATGCCGCGGAGATCCGCGAGTGGCTGACGCAGTTGCCCCCCGATGTGGCCGAGCGGATCGCGTCTGGCAATGCCGAGCGGCTGTTTGGAGAGGGGGGCTGACGACGGGGCATGGCGTGTCGCATCACGCCGCGTTAACCCGACCTACACGCTGGTGCGTATGGAGCAAACAGTAGGTCGGGTTAGCCCAAAGGGCGTAACCCGACGGGCCCTGTGGTGCGGATGGCGTGCAAGGGGGAGAAAGTTCGTTCAACTTCGGTTTCCATGCCCTTGCGCCACGCCTCGATGGCCTGGGCATAGTGTTCGATCAGCGCCTCCTCCAGCTCAGCGCGCAGCGTGGTGAGGCGCTGTTCCCAGTCTGCGATCAGCGCCTCGCGGTGGCGCCACTCGTCCACGCTCAACAGCGCCCAGTCAGCGGCCACCCAAGCCGTCCCACCGACCACCACGGCACAGGGCAATGCCGCCGGTCCAGCAACCGCACAACCCAGTGCACTGGCGCCCGCAGTGCCGGCCCTGGCCGCACCGCGGCCGGCGCTCTTGGCCGCCAGAGCAGTGCCTGCGGCCGCCGCGGCGGCCGGACGCAGCGCCAGCCGTGCCAGCAATGGCGCAGCAATCCCCGCCGCGCCCGCTCCCGCGGAACTCGCCGAAAGCCGGACCAGGAATTCGCTGCTTCCGTGCCCACCGAATTCCGCCGCGAGGTCATCCAGCACCAGGACGGCCACGGGTGCACGTTCACTCTCGGCAAGCGTCCGTCCTTCGGTCAGATGCAACAGTTCCGCCAGCCACGCCGCCCGCTGCTCGCGGGCATGGACGCCGAGCATCGTCCCGGCGCGCTCCTCGATCCCGGCAAGCCGGTCGCCCAGCGCGTCGCCACCGAAAATCAGATCGACGGCACGTTCTGCCAGGTAGTCGCCGCCGAGGAGTCCGGTACGCTGCATGATCAGCATGGAAAGCCGCGCGTACTCCCCCTTCAGCGAGAAATACCAGTCCGCGTAATCGGGAACCCGCGCCGCCAGATCATCGAAGAGCGCATCGAGTTCGGCCGCCACCAGGTCCTGTACCATCGCGTCCGCGCGCGCACTGCCGAGCCTGGCCCGCCCCGCGGACTGTTTGGCCAGAGCCTCGGCCGCCACAGCATCGACGCGGAGATCGCGTCCGTCGACCACGATTCCGAAGCCGGGATCGGCAGGCAGAAAGCGCTCCCAGAGGCGTTGATCGATGACCAGCGCCGTGAGCAGGCCGAGCCCGGTCAGCAGCACCAGCAGGCGTGCCACATTGCCGGCAAATCGGTGATGAGTCGTCTGCGTCGTCATGATCTTCCTGTTCCCGGGTGCCAGCTCCGCCAGTGCCGGAGTGTCAGCACCGACGCGCACACCATTAAGTATGACCATACCACCAGGGCATTGGTTGCCAGCAGGACGGCCCAGGCCGCCAACTGCAGTCCCGGCTGCATCGCCCCCGGCAGCATCTGCTGCCCCAGCCACCACGAAAGAGCATCCTTGGCCGCCGCGAGCTGCATCAGGCCCTGCAGAAGACCGCTTTCAGCCTGCTGTCGTCCAGCCTCGGACAGCATGGCCTCGGTCAGCGTCAGCGCGCCGAAATCCGGGTAGGACTGGAACATCGCAGCCAGCGCCAGTCCGGGAAACAGGAGCAGGAAGTTCACCGCCAATGCCAGGCGCAGGGCGAGCACCGGCTGGAACCGGGACACTGCATGGGCCTCCAGGCGCCGCGCCCAGAACTGCCGCAGCAGCACCAGTACCGGCACGTTCACCACCAGCCCGACCAGCAGGTAGGATCCGGTGGGACGAATCACCGCGACAAGGAGGATCGCGGCGAGCGGCACGGCCGCCAGCAGAGAGCCCAGGGCCAGGCCGGCACCGCCCCGCAGCCGCCGATACCAGGGGCTTTCCCCGCGCAGCGCCCCGGCGAGGAAGATCCGCCGGCGCACGATGGCGCGCAGCCAGATGCCGGCGGCCATCAGGACGGCCGTGCCCAGCACCGCAGCGACAAATCCATGGTCCGACAGCAGCGATCCGAACCGGTCGGCAAGAATCAGCAGAAAGGGCGCTGGCAGGAGCCAGAGCATGTCGTTCAGCGTCTCGCGCAGTCCTCCACCACGCTGGCCGGATGCCATGACCGTCAACCGGACCCGAGCGCGAATCCGATCCAGGTCAGCGAGACCAGGATCAGCAACAGGACGGCCGCCAGGCTGGGCAATGCCCCGCCACGAATCATGTCCAGCACGGTCAAGCGGTCGCTACCGAAGATGATCGCGTTGGGCGGCGTCGCAACCGGCAGCATGAACGCGGCGGAAGCCGCCAGCGCGACGGGCACGGCCAGCAGCAGCGGCGCGGTCTGTGCCTGCAGCGCCAGCGCCGCGACCAGCGGCAGCAGCGTCGCTGCGGTCGCCGTGTTGCTGGTGACGTGACTGAGGATCATCGTCAGCACGATCACTCCGGTGACCAGGACCCAGAACGGCAGGTCCACCGCCCCGTGCAGCGTCTGCGCGGTCAGTGCCGCAAGCCCGCTGCCTTCGATGGCCGCACCGAGGCTGAGCCCGCCACCGACGAGCAGAAGCACGCCCCAGGGCAGGTCACGGGTGTTCTCCCAGGCCAGTAGGCAACGCTGTTCCGGCCGCCCGGAAGGCACGATGAACAGCACCGCCGCGCCCAGAATGGCGATGCCGGCATCGGTGAGGTCCAGCGGGAACCATTGATTCAACAGGGGTCGGAACAGCCACGCCAGGGCGACCAGCCCGAATACCACGGCAACCCGCCGCTCGGCCGGGGACCAGCCCCCCAGATCCTCGCGCTGGCCGGCGAGCAGGTCACCGAGCCCGGACAGGCGGATCCGGTGTACCGGAAAAACCCAGTGCGTCAGGGACCACCAGGTGAACAGCAGCAGCGTGGCCGAGATGGGGACACCCATGATCAGCCACTGCACGAAATCGATCTGGAGATCGTAGCGCTCGTTCAGAAACGCAGCGGTCAGGGCGTTCGGCGGCGAGCCGATCAGGGTGGCCATGCCGCCGATGTTCGCGGCAAAGGCAATCCCGAGCAGCAACGCGATCGCGGGGCGCGAACCGCCCTCGCGGGCCTCCTGGTCCGACTCGACCAACGCCAGCACCGACAGGGCGATCGGGAGCATCAGCGCCGCCGTCGCGGTGTTGCTGACCCACATGCTGAGCCCGGCGGTGGCCGCCATGAAACCTCCAATCAACCGATCCAGCCGGCTGCCGGAGACCTGCAGGATCTTCAGCGCGACTCGCCGGTGCAGATTCCAGCGCTGGACCGCCAGGGCGACCGCAAAACCGCCGACGAACAGGAAGATCAGGGGATTGGCGTAGGGAGCAGTGGCTTCGCCGATGGGCACGACGCCCAGTACCGGAAGTACCGCGATCGGCATCAGCGCGGTGACCGGAATCGGGGCCGCCTCGGTCACCCACCAGATCGCCATGAACAGGGTCAGTCCCAGCACCAGCCAGGCCTCGGGACTGAACGCCGGGGGCGGCGCAAGGATCAGAAAGGCGACGAACACGGCGGGGCCAAGCCAGCGGCCCACCCGGGCCATCCGCATGCCGGAACTCTCGGCGGGAAGCGTGGGGCGCGGAGCGTCCGTCACGTTGACATGCCGCTCCGGAACATGGAGCGTAGTCGTCGCATGAAAGTGTCCGCGGCAGGAACCAGTCGGTACACGAGCCCTCCAGTCAGTGTTCTCGCGTTGCCCGGCATGATACGGCATCCTCTGCATGCGATAGCAGGGCTTGTGGGCGCGTCCTCCTCCTGCGCGCGGAGCGTTCTGCCATCCCGTGCCAGGTGCATCCGCCAAAGCTGACCGAATGCGTCGGGAATTGCATCCTGCCAAGGGTATGTCTATCTTTCGTCGGTCCGAAGACATCTGCAATGCATTCGCAGCCCATCAAATAAGGAGATCCCGCATGGCTCACGAACTTCCGGCTCTGCCCTACGAGAAGAACGCACTGGAACCGCACATCTCTGCGGAGACCCTCGAGTTTCACCACGACAAGCATCATGCGACCTACGTGACCAAGCTCAATGGTCTGCTGCCCGGCAGCGAGTTCGAGAACGCCTCGCTGGAGGAGATCGTCGAGAAGGCCCCGGCCGGCGGCATCTTCAACAACGGTGCGCAGGTCTGGAACCACACCTTCTACTTCAACTGCATGTCCCCCAATGGCGGTGGCGAGCCCTCGGGCAAGCTGGCCGACGCGATCAACTCGGCCTTCGGTTCGGTTGCGGCCTTCAAGGAGAAATTCAACGACTCCGCCGTGAACAACTTCGGCTCCGGCTGGACCTGGCTGGTGCAGAACAGTGACGGCTCGCTGGAGATCGTGAACACCTCCAACGCGGCCAACCCGATGCGCGACGGCAAGACACCGCTGCTGACCGCCGACGTGTGGGAGCACGCTTACTACATCGACTATCGCAACGCCCGGCCCAAGTACCTGGAGGGATTCTGGAACGTGGTCAACTGGGACTTCGTTGCCAGTCAGATGAAATAGTCCGACAATTCAAGCGGCGAGGAGGCACGGTGGGTCCGTGCCTCGCCCCCGGGCCGGTGCAGCGTCTTCCGATGTCACCGGCCTTCTTCGTTCGGAGATCCTTGATGGCAGATGCCCTGCAAACCACTTATAACCGATTGCCGGTCGCCTTCGAACGCGGCGAAGGCGCGTGGCTTTGGGATACCGAGGGTCGGCGTTACCTTGATGCCCTGTCCGGAATCGCCGTTTGCGGTCTGGGCCACTCGCACCCCAAGGTCGGCTGCGCGATCGCACACCAGGCCTGCACCCTGATCCACACCTCCAACCTGTACCGCATTCCGCTGCAGGAGCAGCTGGCCCGCCGCCTCTGTGCGCTGGCCGGCATGGACCAGGCTTTCTTCTGCAACTCCGGCGCCGAAGCCAACGAGGCCGCGATCAAGCTGGCGCGCCTCCACGGCCACCGCCGCGGCATCGACCGGCCCAAGATCATCGTGATGGAGGGCAGCTTCCACGGACGCACGTTGGCGACGCTGTCGGCCACCGGCAACGCGAAGATCCAGAAGGGATTCGAGCCGCTGGTCGAAGGCTTCGTCCGGGTGCCCTACGGTGACTCGGCGGCGGTGGCCGAGTACCGCAACGACCCCGAAGTGGCAGCGATCCTGGTGGAGCCGATCACCGGTGAGGGCGGCATCCGCATCCCGCGCGATGGGTATCTAAGCGACCTGCGCGGCCTCGCAACCGAGAACGACTGGCTGCTGATGCTGGACGAGATCCAGGCCGGCATTGGCCGCACCGGCCGCTGGTTCGCCTACCAGCACGAGGAGATCGTCCCGGACGTGCTGAGCCTCGCCAAGGGTCTCGGCAACGGCGTGCCGATCGGTGCCAGCCTGGTCTCCGGCCGCGCCGTGGATCTGTTCACGCCGGGCAGTCATGGGACCACCTTCGGGGGCAACCCCCTCGCCTGCCGCGCCGCCCTGACCGTCCTCGACGTGATGCAGGAGGAAGCCTTGTGCGAACACGCGGAGGAACACGGACAGCAACTGAAGCGCCTGCTCGAGGAACGCCTGGCCCACCGCAGCGAGGTCCTGGAGATTCGGGGCCGGGGGCTGATGTTGGGCGTGGAACTGGACCGCCCGGCCGCTGAACTGGTGCGGAAGGCTCTGGACCGCGGCCTGCTCCTGAATGTCACGGCAGAACGCGTGATCCGCCTTCTGCCGCCCCTGATCATCAACGACGCGCAGGTCAACGAGATCGCGGACACGGTGGCAGACATCGTGTTGGAGTTGATCACAAAGAATGAAAAACAAAGGCTTACCGCATGACTTTGCGACATTTTCTTAGCTTCTCCGACCTGACCGGAGCCGAGGTGCGGCAGGTTATCCAGCGCGCGATCGAACTCAAGCACGAGACCCGCAGCGGCAAACACCACGATCACATCCTGCGCAACAAGATGCTGGGCATGATCTTCGAGAAGTCTTCCACGCGCACCCGGGTCTCGTTCGAGGTCGGCATGCAGCAGCTCGGCGGTCACGCCCTGTTCCTGTCGCCGCGCGACACTCAGTTGGGCCGCGGCGAGCCCATCGAGGACACCGCCCGGGTCCTGTCGCGCATGGTCGACTGCGTAATGATCCGCACCTACGAGCACGAGAAGATCGAGCGCTTCGCCCGGTACGCCACGGTACCCGTGATCAACGGCCTGACCGACCGGGAACACCCGGCGCAGCTGCTCGCCGACCTGCAGACCTACACCGAGCAGCGCGGCGATATCCGCGGCAAGCGCGTGGCCTGGATCGGCGATGGCAACAACATGTGCAACAGCTACATCCACGCCGCGCGCCAGCTCGGTTTCACGCTCGCCGCCGCCTGCCCCGAGGGCTACGACCCCGATCCCGAAATCGGCGCGGCGGCCGGCGCGGCGCTGGAACTGGTCCGCGACCCGCGCCAGGCAGCGCGCGACGCCGACCTCGTGGTCACCGATGTCTGGGCCAGCATGGGCCAGGAGGACGAGAAGAGCGCGCGCCGCCAGGCGTTCACCGGCTTCTTCGTCGATGCCGCCATGATGCGACTGGCACGGCCCGATGCGCTGTTCATGTACTGCCTGCCCGCGCACCGCGAGGAAGAGGTCAGCACCGAGGTGCTGGAAGGTCCGCAGAGCGTGATCTGGGAGGAGGCCGAAAACCGCCTGCACGCGCAGAAGGCCCTGATCGAGTTCCTGCTCCTGCATCCCTGACGCGCCGGCCATCAAGGGCGGTTTCACCACGAAGACCGCGAAGACACGAAGTGATTAGACGGGGGTTCGGAGTGAATCCGCCCGCCCAAACCCCGCGACCAACCCCGCGTCTATACCTTGTGGTGAAAGTGGTTTAGGCTTCTGCGATTAAGCCACTGATATCGCCATGAACGCCATCGACTTCACCAACCCGGAGCTGTACCTCAACCGCGAACTCTCGCTGCTCGAGTTCAACCGCCGGGTGCTGGAACTGGCGCTGGACGAGAGCTACCCGTTGCTGGAGCGGCTGCGACTCCTGTGCATCTCCTCGACCAATCTCGACGAGTTCTTCGAGGTGAGGGTGGGTTCCCTGCGCCAGCAGGTGGCGCTCAACGTCCAGGCCCCGGGTCCCGACGGGCTGTCGGCCCAGGAACAGCTGGCGAAGATCAGCGTGATCGCCCACCAGCTCGTCGCCGAGCAGTACCGCACCCTGAACCAGGTGCTGATTCCCGAGCTGGCCGAGAAGGAGATCCGTTTCATCCGGCGCACCCATTGGAACGAGGCCCAGCAGAACTGGCTGAAGTCCTTCTTCAAGGAGCAGCTGCAGCCGGTATTGAGTCCGATCGGACTCGATCCCGCGCATCCCTTCCCCCGTGTCCTGAACAAGAGTCTCAACTTCATCGTCACCCTGAAGGGCAAGGATGCCTTCGGACGCGAATCGCGCCGGGCCGTGGTGCAGGCGCCGCGCTCCCTGCCGCGCGTGGTTCGCCTACCGCGCGAGGTCGCCCAGGGGGACAACGACTTCGTGTTCCTGTCGTCGATCCTGCACGCCCATGTCGGCGAACTGTTCCAGGGCATGAAGGTCACCGGCTGCTACCAGTTCCGGCTGACGCGCAACTCCGACCTGTTCGTGCGCGAGGAGGAGATCGACGATCTGCTGAACGCCCTCGAAGGCGAGTTGCCGCAGCGCAACTACGGGGAGGCCGTCCGGCTCGAGATCGCGGACAACTGCCCGGAAGACGACGCGCGCTTTCTGCTGGCGCACTTCAACCTGACCGAGAGCGAGTTGTACCAGGTGCACGGGCTGGTGAACCTGAACCGCCTGATCGCGGTGCACGACCTGGTCGACCGCACCGATCTGAAGTTCACACCCTTCATCCCCAGCCTGCCCAAGTACCACGCGGCCGGCATCAGCATCTTCGATGCGATCCGCAAGCAGGAACTGCTGCTGCACCACCCCTACGAGTCCTTCATGCCGGTGATCGAGTTCGTGCGCCAGGCCGCGCGCGACCCGGCGGTGCTCGCGATCAAGCAGACGCTGTATCGCACCGGGACCCGCTCGCAGCTGGTCGAGCTGCTGATCGAGGCAGCGCAGTCGGGCAAGGAGGTCACGGTGGTGATCGAGCTGCGCGCGCGCTTCGACGAAGAGGCCAACATCGAGCTCGCCAACCGCATGCAGGATGCCGGGGTACACATCACCTACGGCGTCGTCGGCTACAAGACACATGCGAAGATGGCCCTGGTGGTGCGCCGCGACAACGACCAGATCACCCGCTATGCCCACCTCGGCACCGGCAACTACCATGCCGGCACCGCCAAGGCATACACCGATTACGGCCTGCTCACCGCCGACCCGGTGATCACCGAGGATGTCCACCGGGTCTTCCAGCAGCTGACGGGACTGGGCAAGGTCTCGCAACTGCGGGATCTGCTGCAGGCCCCGTTCACCCTGCACGCCGCGATCATCGAACGGATCGAGCGCGAAACGGCGCTTGCCGCGGCCGGCAAGCCGGCCGTGATTGCCGCGCGCATGAACTCGCTGATCGAACCGCAGGTCATCCATGCGCTGTACCAGGCCTCCAGTGCCGGGGTACAGGTGAAGCTGCTGGTGCGCGGAATCTGCTGCCTGCGCCCCGGGGTGCCCGGCGTCTCGGAGAACATCGAGGTGCGATCGGTGCTCGGACGCTTCCTCGAACACTCGCGCGTCTTCTACTTCGGCAATGGTGGCCAGCCCGAATTGTTCATGTCGAGCGCCGACTGGATGCCGCGTAACTTCTTCCGCCGGGTGGAGGTCGCGTTCCCGATCAAGGATCCGAAG
>PUOZ01000042.1 GCA_003553165.1 Thioalkalivibrio sp. | reverse complement strand
GGCTCGCGGTGTTCACCGCACTGGCCTTTGTGCTGTCGAGTCTGATGCTGCCGCTCCCGGGCGGGACCTCCGGTCACGCGATCGGGGTGGGGCTGCTGGCGCTGGTGTTCGGGCCCTGGGTGGCGTTTCTTGCCTACACCCTTGTGCTGGTGCTGCAGGCGCTGGTCATGGGGGCGGGCGGCATCACCGCACTGCCCGTGAATGCCCTGGCCATGGGTTTCATCGGAGCCTGGACCGCCTACCTGCTGTTCCATCTGCTGCGGCATGTCCAGGCCGACTTTGCGGTGCTCGCCGCCGTCTTCGTCTCCATTCTCTTTTCCGCCCTGCTGGTGGCGCTGGTCCTGGGTCTCCAACCACTGGTCGCCCAGGGTCCGGATGGCAGCCCACGCTTCTTCCCCTTCGGCTGGTCGGTGACCCTGCCGGCGATCCTGCTGCCGCACCTGTTCATCGGGCTCGCGGAGGCGGTCCTGACCCTGTTGATCTGGCGGCATGCACGCAGACGCTGCTGGATACCCGCGGCCTGCGGGCGGGGGGCCTGAAGCCATGCTCTTCTCGCACCCGCTTCGCTTCGGTCTCTACCTCGCAGCGGTGATGGCGGTTACGCTGATCCATGATCCGCGCGCGCTGCTGCTGGTGCTGGCCGGGCTTCTTCTGCTCTCCGGGTCCGGCCGCCCCGCACTCCTGCTTCGCGCAGCGCGGCCGGTGCTCTGGATCCTGTTGCTGATCTCCTCGGGGATCCTGCTCATGGGCTGGCTGACGGGGCAGCCGGTGTTGGGCGCGCTGCTGCTGATCAACCTGAGGATCGTGGTCCTGGCGCTGCTGACCGCCTGGATGGTGCGTGACGTCGACCTCGACCTCGCCCTGAGACGCTGGCCCAAGGCCCGGCGCTGGCTGGTGATCGTGCGGGGTCAGGTCCAGCTCTTCCGCCGGTTGGCCCAGGATTATCGCTGCGCCCAGAAGAGCCGGACGGTCGTCGCACCCACGCTGCATCAGCGCTATCTGGGCAGCGCGGCGCTCGGCCTCGCCGCGCTGGACAAGGGCGTCCACAACGCGGAGATGGTGACGCAGGCGATGCGCTCGCGCGGTGCCCTGCATGACTGAACCGGTTCCGTTGCTGGAACTGGAGCAGGTCGCCGTCGCCTACCCGAATGGCCGCAGGGCGCTGGAGGGCATCGATCTGGTCATCGATCCGGGCGAGCGCGTCGTACTCCTGGGCACCAACGGCTGCGGCAAGAGCACCCTGCTGCGGGTGCTGGACGGGTTGATCGTGCCCACCAGCGGGGAATTCCGCTTTGCCGGGAGAAGGGTCGACCAGCAGACGCTGCAGGACCGTGGCTGGCAGCGCGATTTCCGCCAACGGGTCGTGCTGATGTTCCAACACCCCGAGTCGATGCTGTTCAATCCGACCGTCCGCGACGAGATCGGCTTCGGCCTTCGGCATCTGTCGGAACCGGAGCGGGCGGACCGGATCCGGCACTGGGCCGATCGGCTGCGGTTGCAGGACTTCCTGGATGCTCCGCCCTTCGAACTTTCGGGCGGCGAGAAACAGCGGCTGTGCCTGGCGTGCCTCCTGGCCATCGAGCCGGAGGTCCTGCTGCTCGATGAGCCGACCGCCAACCTCGACCCGCGAACCGTTGGCTGGCTGCTGGAATGGCTGCGCGGGCGGCCCATCACCTCCGTGGTCGCGACGCATCAGATGGCCCTGGTGCCGCAACTGGGAGACCGCATCGTGATCCTGTCCGACGATCATCGTGTCGTGTTCGACAGTCGCGCCTCTGGAGGCCCCCCGGACCACGACCTGCTGGTCGCCCACGGGCTTGCGCACGGCTGAGGGAGGGCAAAGACTGGCGCCAGGGGCCTGTTTTCGAGGATCATGTCGGCCCCGCGAACCCGTTTGAATCCTGTTTCCCCCGTGCTGACCCGGTGGTGACGTGCCGGCTGGGTTCCGGGAGGCATTCCCAGGACCTGCTGCCGCCGAGTCGGCGCAGGCCGACACTGACGAGGAGAAGAACCATCATGGTGGCAGGGCTCGACGAGAAGCTGGAACCCATTTACCGGGACGTGCTGCGGCGCAATCCGGGTGAGACCGAGTTCCATCAGGCGGTGCACGAGGTGCTGGAGACCCTGGGCCCGGTGCTGGTGAAGTATCCCGAGTTCGCCGAGCACAAGATCATCCAGCGCATCTGCGAGCCCGAGCGCCAGATCATCTTCCGCGTGCCCTGGCAGGATGACCAGGGCCATACGCACATCAACCGGGCCTTCCGCGTGGAGTTCAACAGCGCGCTGGGCCCGTACAAGGGCGGGATGCGCTTCCATCCCTCGGTATACCTGGGAATCATCAAGTTCCTGGGCTTCGAGCAGATCTTCAAGAATGCACTGACCGGACTCCCCATCGGCGGCGGCAAGGGCGGCAGCGACTTCGATCCGAAGGGGCGCTCGGATGCCGAGATCATGCGCTTCTGCCAGAGCCTGATGACCGAGATGTACCGCCACATCGGTGAGTACACCGACGTGCCTGCCG
>PUOZ01000330.1 GCA_003553165.1 Thioalkalivibrio sp. | reverse complement strand
GCCACCGGCACGCTTCCGCAGGGGCTGGCTGGAACGGTCCGCCCTGCGCCACTGGCTGGATCAGCCGGCGCGCATCATCCTGCGCAATCTGGGCCGTCACCCGCTCAAGTCCTCGCTGTCGGTCCTGGGCATCGCGATGTCGCTGGGCCTGCTGGTCATGGGCGCCTACCAGCTGAATGCGGTCGACCATATGATCGACACCCAGTACCGGCAGGTGATGCGCATGGATCTGCACCTGACCTTCAGCGATCCGACCCCGGCGCGGGTGCATTCCGAACTGCGACACCAGCCCGGCGTGCTGGCGGTGGAGACCTACCGCAGCGTCCCGGTGCGCCTGCTGGCCGGGCATCGCGAATACCGCACGTCGATCCTCGGCATGGACGAGCAGCCCTACCTGCGCCAGTTGCTGGACGGCCATCAGCGGCCCCAGCGCCTGCCTCCCGAAGGCCTGTTGCTGACCGGCTACCTGGCACAGGATCTCGGGCTGCGGGTCGGTGACGAGGTCCGGGTCGAGATCCAGGAGGGTCATCGCCAAACCGTTACGGTCCCGCTGGTAGCGCTGGTCGATGAACCCCTGGGCGTCGGCGCCTACATGCAGCGCCCCGCGTTGAACCGCCTGATGCGCGAGGGACCCGCGGTCACCGGGGCCTGGCTGATGATCGATTCGGGACAGGAGCGCGCGCTGTTCGACAGCCTGTGGGACCTGCCCGGGGTGGCCAGCATCGGTATGATCTCCGAGGCCGAGCGCAACATCCGGGAATACATGGACGACACCATCCTGATGTTTGCGCTGGTGTTTGTCTTGCTGGCGACATCGATCGCCTTCGCCGTCGTCTACAACAACGCCCGCATCGCCTTCGCCGAGCGTTCCAGGGAGCTGGCGACACTGCAGGTGCTGGGGTACTCGCGAGGCGAGGTCAGCTGGATCCTGGTTGGGGAGATCCTGCTGCTGACGCTGGTCGCGCTGCCGTTCGGGTGGCTGATCGGCACCGGCTTCGCCTGGGCGCTGAACCAGGCTTTCAGCATGGACATGTTCCGGATGCCGCTGGTGATCACGCCCGGAGCCTACGGGTTTGCCACTGCAGTGGTCCTGACGGCATCGGTGGCCGCCGCGGTGCTGGTGGTCCGGCGTCTGCACCGCCTGGACAAGGTCGCGGTCCTGAAGGCGGTGGAATGATGCGCTGGCCTCATGTCCGCAAGGACGATACCCACTCCCGGCGCTGCGGTCGGTTCGGTATCTGGCGCCGCCGCTGCGCCGGGATTGCCCGGGCTCCGGAAAGCGGGAGCAGGCCCCGCACTCCAAATGGCCTCGGCGCGCAGCGCCTCTGGGGGGCGGCTTGCCGCCGCTTCTGGTGGCCGGGGCGGGCGGCACTGTCATCTGAGCGGGAGAAAGCGTCCGCACTCCGGAGATACCCGGTCGCGGGGTAGTAAAATGACACAGGCCATGAGGAGAATGTCCCGATGAAACTGCGCAAGAAGCTGCTCTGGGGGCTGGTTGCGTTGGGCGCGGCGGGACTGCTGGCCTGGACGCTGATGCCGGCGCCGGTGTCCGTCAACGCCGTCGCGGTGCAGTCCGGCGCCTTTGTCGAGTCGGTCGACGAAGAGGGACGCACCCGGCTACGGGATTCCTTTACGGTATCCGCGCCGATTTCCGGCTATCTGCAGCGGGTCGCCCTCGAGGTCGGCGACGAGGTGGAGCAGGGCCAGGTGGTCTTCCGCATGGAGCCGCATCCGGCGCCGGCGCTGGATGCCCGCAGTCTGGAGCAGGCGCGCGAGAACCTCTCCGCTGCCCGTTCCCGTCTTCAGGGCGCGCGTGCCGACCTGGAGACCCAGCAGGCCGAGGCGGCCTTCGCGGATGCCGAATTCGAGCGCTACCGGCAGCTGCGGGAGCGCGAATTGATCTCGGCCACGGAGATGGATCGGGTGCGCAGCGTGCGCGACCGTCAGCGTGCGGTGGTGCGTGCCGCCGAAAACGCCGTTGATGTGGCGCGATTCGAGGTCGAGAGCGCGCGGGCGTTTCTCGACATCGCCAGCGGTCAGCGCCCGGACGAGGATCAGCCGGTACTCGAGGTCCGGACACCCTCGGGGGGGCTGGTTCTGACACGACACCGCTGCTGCGAGGGGGCGATCGGGGCCGGCGATCCGGTCATCGAAGTGGGTCATCTGGGCGATCTGGAGGTGCAGGTGGATCTGCTGTCGATGGACGCGGTCAGGGTCCGGCCGGACATGCGCGTGCATATCACCGGCTGGGGTGGCGACGAGACGCTGGGGGCCCGGGTCCGCCGGGTCGAGCCGGCGGGCTTCACCAAGGTTTCGGCGCTGGGTGTGGACGAGCAGCGGGTCCCCGTCATCATCGATTTCGACGATGTGGATGCAGCCGCCGAGTGGCTGGGGGTCGGCTTCCGCGTCGAGGCCGAGTTCCTGCTCTGGGAAGGCGACGACGTGATCCAGATCCCGACCAGCGCGCTGTTCCGCAGCGCGGGTCGCTGGGCGGTGTTCGTGGTGGCCGACGGCCGCGCGCAGG
>PUOZ01000313.1 GCA_003553165.1 Thioalkalivibrio sp. | reverse complement strand
GCCCCGCCGACAGCGCATAGGCAAACGCGGCCCAGACCAGCAGCAGGCCGAAGCCGAAGGCGCCGGCCGCCGGTGAATGCAGCGGGGCGCGCAGGACCGCGGCGCCGCGAGGCTCGAGCCCCAGGCCGAGGCCGATGATCGCGAGCGCCGAAGCCAGGCTCAGGATCAGCCAGAACCACAGGTTTCCGCGTTGTATGGTCGGTTCCGTCATGAATCGTGCCCCCTCTGGATGATGTGTTGTCGAGCGGCGCCGGGCGGCATCAGCGGAGCTTGCCGAGCGGCATCAGGTAGAGGGGCTGCTCGCCCGGGTTCAGCCGCAGCGCCATGGACACCGCTTCGTCGCGGAAGGCACCGATGACGACGGTGCCGACGCCCATGGCGTTCCCCTGAAGGTAGACGTTCTGCGCGGCGTGGCCCGCTTCCATGTGCACGTAGCGCTCTGCCCGCGGGCCGTAGCGCCGCGCGGTCCGGGAAACGACGCCGGACATCACCATGACCACCGGCGCCTCCAGGATGGCTGCCTGTGCGAGTCCGGCAGCGTGGAGGTCGCGGCGGCGGTCGCCGGCGAGCCGCTGCACGAGGCTGTGCTCGCGCGGCAGGTACCGGTAGACCCCATCCTCCAGATCGTCGCTTCCGGCAACCAGCAGATCGATCTCCAGCGGAAAGGTCGCGCCGGCCGACGGAGCCGTGCGCAGCCCGTCCTGCGGTTCCGTCACGCCCTGCGCGGCCCAGGCCAGTTGCGCGATCTCCTGCAGCGATAATGCCGCCGAATCATAGCTCCGCACCGAGCGTCGCCGGTCCAGGGTCGCCTCGATGGATACCTCGCCGGTGCGTTTCGGTTCCGGCAGGGCGATGGAGGCCCCCTGCTGGGCGGATGTGCCGCCCTGGGCGCTGACGCTGG
Organism: Thioalkalivibrio sp.; assembly: GCA_003553165.1. Classification (GTDB taxonomy): domain Bacteria; phylum Pseudomonadota; class Gammaproteobacteria; order Ectothiorhodospirales; family Ectothiorhodospiraceae; genus Thioalkalivibrio. The sequence continues at coordinate 1,632 of PUOZ01000313.1, read as the reverse complement.
CCATGGAAAGCATCATGATCGTGAACAGGCTGCGCATGGTCCATACCTCCAGGAAAGGCCTGTTGGGGACAGGCGTTCAGCGTACAGGGGCGCAGGCGAAGGGGAAACCCGGAGGGTCCTGGGATCGACGTGGATCGTCACGGGCCGGTTGTGCCGGCGGCCATGGCGAGCCAACGGTCCGAGGCGCGGCTTTGGTAGGATGCCGGGACCATCGCATTGCTTGCGCCAGATTCCATCGGAGCCGTCATGTCCCCGCGCGTCCAGCCTGACCCTTTCCCATGGCCCTGAAGGCCACGATCTTCAAGGCGGAGTTGCATGTCTCGGACATGGATCGCCAGCACTACGGCACGTACCCGCTGACCCTGGCCCGGCACCCCTCGGAGACCGACCAGCGCCTGATGGTGCGCCTGCTGGCCTTTGCCATGCATGCCGGCGACGGCCTGCGTTTTGGCCGGGGCCTGTCCACGGAGGACGAGGCGGATCTCTTCGAGCAGGACCCAACCGGCCTGATCGAGCGCTGGATCGACGTGGGCACGCCCGACCCGCGCGACATCCGCAAGGCCTGCGGGCAGTCAAAACAGGTAGTTGTCCTGACCTATGGCCGCACCGTCGACGTCTGGTGGCGCCAGCACGGCGAGGCGCTGTCGGGTCAGCGGAACCTCGCCGTGCTCCGTCTGCCCGCGGAAACCGGCGAGGCCCTGGCCGCGCTCGCGGCGAGGAACATGAGCCTCCAGTGCGTGATCCAGGACGGCATCATCTGGTTCACGGCGGGAGAGGTCACGGTGCAGGTCGAACCCGAGTGGCTGCTGCGCCAGGACGGCTGACCGTCATTCCCTCCGGATATCGCACCGGCGGTAGGCTTGGCTTGTGTGCTGCTAGCGGTGGTATTCGCCCGAGGCCTCGGGTTGATAGAGGATCTCGATGATGCGCACGGTCATGGTCCCGCCGCGGGGCGCCGGCCATTCGATGCTGTCGCCGACCGAGAGGCCCAGCATTGCGCTGCCGATGGGTGCGAGTATCGAGACCTTCTCCGCGCTGCCATCGACACCGCTGGGGTAGACCAGGGTCCGTTCGAATTGCTTGCCGTCGGGTTCGGTGCGAAAGCGCACGGTGGAATTCATGGTGACGACGGTGGGCGGCATCGCGACGGGGTCCACCACGGTGGCGCGATTCAGTTCCTCCAGCAACGAGGCGTGTGACGCCTGTGCTTCGGGCGGCTGGGATTCCAGTAACTGCTCCAGTCGGTGCAGGTCCAGGGACGAAAGGGTCAGCACGGGTCGCTTCTGGGTCATGGCCGGTACGGCTCCTGTATCGGTCGAACAAAAACGGCCCGCGCGAGCGCGGGCCGCCTTCAGTGCAGGGATTTCGATGGGGCCCGGGGAGGAACGGGCAGAGAACCCTTTATGGCATAAACGCAGGGCAAAGGCAAAGAAGTCGGGGGCCCGCGCCAATGGTGGCGCGGGCTTCTCGATCGCGGGCCGTTGGATTCGTTCCGTGCACATTGGCCTGTAGGCCATCGACAGTCGCCCGTACCGCGACGACGCCGGCGTGCCGCAGGTGTCCCGGGACCCTGACGCGGCGATGGGCTCTCACGCCAGCGAACTTCCTGTGGGAAAATGACGCCTCGCAACG
>PUOZ01000324.1 GCA_003553165.1 Thioalkalivibrio sp. | reverse complement strand
GTTCATCCGCATGGCCCTGCTCACCTCGATGGTGCGCCGGATCAGCGCGGTGATGGACACCCCGGAGTAGATCAAGAACAAGGGCGGGATTGCACCACGAAGAACACGAAGACACGAAGAAATACTCTTTAGGGTTTAAAAGGGAAGGGCACTTCGCCCTTGATTAAATGAACTTCGTGTCTTCGTGCGCTTCGTGGTGAAAAACGCCCTTCCCGAATCTGAAATCCAGGGCGGGATTGCACCACGAAGAACACGAAGACCACGAAGGTTTTTGATCCAGGATGAAATGAATTTTGATTCAAACCCAAAAAAGCCCTTCTTCGTGTCCTTCGTGTTCTTCGTGGTGAAAAACGCCCTTCCCGAATCTGAACTCCCAGGAGACAGGCCATGTGTGGCATTGCAGGCATCTTTCACGCCGACCCGGACCGCCGGGTCGATCCCGAAACGCTGGTGGCGATGGCGGCCATCCAGTACCACCGCGGGCCCGACGGCTTCGGCTACCTGACCCAGGACGACCGCGGGGTCGGATTCTCCCATGCCCGGCTGTCGATCATCGACCTGGACGAAAACCGGGGCCGGCAGCCGTTCTGCATGACCGGCGGCAGGATCATGACCGCGGTCAACGGCGAGCTCTACGACTACAAGCGCATCCGCACCGACCTGACCCTGCGCGGCGTGAAATTCCGCACCAAGAGCGACTCGGAGATGGTGATGCATCTCTACGAGCGGCTTGGGCTGGAGGATGCAATCCCGCACTTCCGCGGCGAATTCGCGATCTCGCTCTACGACCGCGAGCACGACCGGCTGGTGCTGATCCGCGACCGTTTCGGGGTCAAACCGCTGTATTTCACCGAGGCCGACGGCGCCTTCGTGTTCGGATCCGAACTCAAGGTCCTGTTCGCGCACCCCGACGTCCCGCGGCGGTTCTCGGATACCGGGCTGTTCCACCAGCTGATGCAGACAATGGTGCCGGGCACCACCGCCTTCGAGGGCATCCACCAGGTCAAGCCGGGCCACGTGGTCATCGTCGAGCGCGCCCACGGCAAGCTGAAGGTCCGCCAGGAGAAGTACTGGGACATGGACTTCCCGCTGGCCGCGGAACGCGCCGAACACAGCGAGGAAGACGAGGAATACTGGATCGAGGGCGTGCGCGAACAGTTGATGGAAGCAGTGCAGCTGCGCCTGGAGGCCGATGTCCCGGTGGCCTGCTATCTGTCCGGAGGCATCGATTCCTGCATCACGCTGGGCCTGGCTGCTGCGACCCAGCAGAGCCCGGTCAAGGCCTTCACCATCGGCTTTGACGACGTTGCCTACGACGAGACCGCGATCGCGCGGGAAATGGCAGAGAGCGTCGGCGCCGACCAGGACATCATGACCCTGCAGGCCGACCACCTCTACGACAACCTGGTCGAGACGCTCTGGCATGCCGAGCGCACGATCTACAACACGCTCGGCGTCGCCAAGCTGCTGATGAGCCGCCACGTGAACGAGGCCGGCTACAAGGTGGTGGTGACCGGCGAGGGCTCGGACGAGCTCTTCGGGGGCTACCCGGCTTTCCGGCGCGACCTTTTCCTGCACGGACTCGACACCATGGACGCCGCGGAACGCGCGGTATGGCAACAGATGCTGGCCGAGAGCAACAAGCTGTTCAGCGGCGCCATGCTCGCCGAGAACGAACTGGATGACCCCGCGCTCACCGGTCTGGTTGGCTTCACGCCCTCCTGCCTGCAGCCCTGGCTGGCGGCGGCCGAGCACGTGCCGGGGCTGCTGACACCGGAACGCCGGGCCGCACTCGAGGGCTACGCGCCCGGGGCCGCCATCGCGGCGGCCCTGGACGGCGACATGCTGGAGGGCCGGCACCCGCTGGACAAGGCCCAGTACGTCTGGATCAAGACCATGCTCGAGGGCCAGATCCTGACCTGGGGCGGCGACCGTGTCGACATGGCGAACTCGATGGAAGCGCGCCCGCCATTCCTGGACCACCACCTCGCCGAGTTCGCGGCACAGCTGCCGCCGTCGATGCGCATCAAGGGCCGCGTCGAGAAATACGTGCTGCGCGAGGCGATGAAGGGCCTGCTGCCCAAGGTACTCTACGAGCGCGAGAAGTTCGCGTTCATGGCCCCGCCGGCGCACACCGACCCGAAGAAATGGGCGGCGATGAAGGCGCTGGCAGACCAGTACCTGTCCGACGAGGCGATCCGCGAGGCCGGCCTGCTGGACCCCGACGGCGTGCGGCGCCTGTTCGAACTGCACGAGGCCGAGGACACCTCGGTCTCCACCCAGGTGCAGCTCGACGCGGTGATCAACCACATGATCGGCGTACAGGTGCTGCACGCGCATTTCGTCGCCGCCGACATCCCGCGCATCGCCCGCCGCAAGGCCGAGGCGCTGGGCTGGCGCCCGTAGGCGCTGTCGGTCTTGGGCTGCGCCGGGGCGGAAAAGACCCCCTCCGGCAGCTTCTCGAGGCGCGGGCTAGTGGGCCAGGCGGGAAGTTCGATCAATATGGCGCCGCGATCTGATACCGAACTTTTCGCATGGCCCAATAGAGCAACGCTGAGCAATGGCCTTCGACAGGCTTCCTTCGACAAGCACAGGACGAACGGCAAATGGATGATTCCGTTCGTGGTGAGCTTGTCGAACCATGAACGGAATCGACTTATTCAGCGCGAACCGCGACCCCAGAGCACGACCTCGACTGTCTGCGCGATGATCAGGAGGTCCAGCGCAACACCCTGATTCTTCACGTAGTAGAGATCGTACTGCAGTTTCTCGAGGGCATCCCTCTCGGAGGCCCCATAGGGGTAGTTGATCTGTGCCCAGCCGGTCACGCCCGGCTTGACCCAGTGGCGGAGGTGATAGAAGGGCAGCCGTTTGGCCAACTGGTCCACGAACACGGGCCGTTCGGGACGCGGGCCCACGAAGCTCATGTCCCCGCGCAGAACGTTGAAGAGTTGCGGCAATTCGTCGATGCGGGTCTTGCGCATGAAGGCGCCGAAGCGGGTGATGCGGGGATCATCCTGGCTGGCCCATCGCGCCACCCCGTCGCTCTCGGCATCCATGATCATGCTGCGGAATTTCAGCAGATTGAATTCGCGCCCCTGCTGGCCGATGCGCACCTGACGGAACAGCACCGAGCCGCGCCCCCGGCCTTCGATGGCGATGCCCAGGACCGCCAGCAGCATCAGCGGCCAGGCGAGCAGCAACAGAACCGCGCTGGCCACGATGTCCAATACCCGCTTGACCATTCCCCGGTACAGGCTTTGACGGAAGCCTCGCGAAAAGATCATCTTGCTGGGACGTAGTGCGTCGAGTTTCAACACCCCGCACTCGCGTTCGAAGAAGTCGGACGCGTCGAGGACTTCGATGCCGTTCATCTTGCAGGCGAGCAGGTCATCCATGGCAAAGCCGCCCCGTGCGTCATCGAGCGCGATCACGATGTCGTCGACGAACCGCTCCTGGGCGTAATCGATCAGCGGTCCGGCGGGCCTCGCGACCCGTTCCGATTCGATCCGGGGCGTTTCGCCAGGCCCCGGAACGAAAGCGACGACTTCGAAGCCCTCGCGGTCGGCCACGCGCCGCAAAAAGTTGAACAGCGAAGCGGTGCGTCCGGCACCAAGCACCAGCACCCGACGCTTGAACGCGTCCCTCTGCAGCACGCGGACGCCGACCAGGCGCGTGGCGAGCAGACCGGCGAGGGCAAGGCCGAAGGCCAGGGCCATCACGCCACGATCCAGCGTCGTGTCCGGGAGCAGAAAAAAGAGAACCGCGAGCACCGCCGCGCCGAACGCAAGGGCACCCGCAAGCCGCAGGAATACGCCGGTGAGCCCTTCTCGGGCCCCCTTGCGGTACAGGCCCATGCTGAGCATCGCAACCATGTTCACCGCCGCGAAGGCCAGCGCATTCGACAGCTGGCCGCCATGGGCAACCGCAGCCTCGCGACCCGTGCCGGGAAACCAAACAATCACCGCCAGGTAGAGGGCCCCCATCAGGATCAGGAACTCGGCCAGTGCCAGCAGGATCACGGGGGTCGGGATATCGCGCCCGAGAAACTGGACGTGCCCGTGACGCAGACGCAGCGTCCTGCGCATCCCGGGAAACGCCGGAGTTGACGCCGGCGGCCGGGGCGCAGCCCCGCCCGTCGCCCCCTGATCCAGATCGGCGCGGCGGGTAAGCCTGTTGTCGGTGAAATATCCCATGCGAATAGCTTCTCGAAACTGCGCGACCCTCATAGCGGCACGCCGACGCTGCTACGCCGGCCCGGTCCTTTGGTTTGATTCTCCGCCACTGGAGGGAAGTCCTAGCAGTTTCCATGCCGCCCAGGTGAACTTCCATGACCCTGCGCGACCCCTGCCGATGGAAAGCTGCAAACTGTAGGTCGCGGGTTAGCCCAAAAGGGCGTAACCCGACGCGTTTCGTACCCACCCGTGGTCGCAAAACAGCGGCGTCCCCGGCTCGTCGGGTTACGCTACGCTAACCCGACCTACAGAACCGGGCCGTGACTTTCACCTTCACCCGCCCAAGACGGGCAACGGCCATCCTGAACGCAAGGTGAGGGTTCAACGGCCCGGCGGGGTGACCATTTTTGACGCAACAGTGACCAGATCCGTCGGGGCACCGGGCGAATCCGCCATCTGGCCACATGCGTGGCCGACTGGGCCGCGCCTTGGGTGACAGCAGCCGGCCCCCTGTCGCCGGGCAACGGGTCATCCATCCCGAGAACGATGCCGGCCGACCGCGGTCGCAAGAGCGTCCGGTCCGAGTGGCTGGACGGTCCCTGCCGCCTGCAACCGGGCAGTCGATCAGCCGCCGCTTGCCGGCCGACCGGTAATCGCCTGCAGCGGGGCCAGCAGAACCTCGGCCTGAAACAGGACCCGGCGGCCTGCCAACAGACCCAGGCAGCGATGCCGTTGCTGCACCACCCCGGCTCGGCCGAGTCCGCCGCCGTCGTTGGCAACGGTTTCGGCCGCCTGCACCAGCAGGTGCAGGCTGTCGTTGCTGCGCAGACCACGCGCCAGACGCTGGTCGACACTGATGTGATGGGCCGTGTACACCATCGGATTGGCATAGAAGTCGTGGCCCATGGCATGGGCGCTCTCCAGCAAGGCACAGGAAATCAGTGCCGCCGGGAACAGGTCCGGGAAATTGATGCGGTCCTCGATTTCGTCGAAGTAGTGCGCCTGGTCCGCGAGCGATCCGGAGATCATGTTCTTGGCATTGCTGTTCAACATGAACTTGCGCTTGTGGAACCACTGGCCGTCGGGCAGCAGGCTGCGGTCGGACAGCATCCTGAGATCGGCGGCGGGCAGGGGCTCATCGGCCAGCGCCATCGGCGCCATCGAATCGCGCACCTGCCCGAGCAGGACCAGGCCATCGGCCTTGCGCACCACGACCCGATTGGAGCGCAGGGGGCGCCCGTCGGAATCCATTCCCACCCTGGTGGGCTTGACGCTGACTTGAAAAGGCTCATCGGCACGGAGAGCGCCCGCGAACGAAAACTGATAATTGCGGTAAGGGAGTGCGGGCGCGTCATCCGCAGCGTCGCTTTCCCTGAGACAGGTGACCAGATACTCGGCCAGGCACTCGAGCTGAAACCCGAGGACGATCGGTCCACCGAAGGGATTGCCCGGCAGCCGTTGCCACTTGTCGCGATCGTGGAAGGGATTGAAGTCATCGGTGGCGTTACGCGCCACGTCGATGTGAATCTGGCGGAACACGAGGTCCCCACCCGTTACCGAATCCGGCGTTCGCCGCCGCGGCTCCGACGCTTGGGATTCCTTGGATTGTCCTATGGAGGAGCCTGAAGCCATGGCTAGCGTCTCGACTGGGTGTCCCGGCATTCCTCGCCAAACCGGACCCGCATGGCACCTGGGGGTCCATCGCTGCGATACGTCACGTCCTTCCCGGCACCGGCCTGCATTGCCATGCTGCAGCCAGCTCCAGCAAGACCGTGCTGGGCCAGCGCCCGGGTTATCGTGGGCGGCGGCAAAACACTGCGCGCCGCTGCACCCGGCGTCATTCCCACCCCAGCGGGCCGGCCTGCAGAGATATCAATCGAAACCTTTTTCCCGTGCGTAGGCGGCGAGCTGAAGGCGGGAACGGAGACCGAGTTTTTCGTAGATATTGTGCAGGTGAATCTTGATGGTGCCCACGCTCAGGGAAAGCGTGGCGGCGATATCCTTGTTGTTGAGACCCGCCATCACCAGGCGCGTAACCTCCTGTTCACGCGGCGAGAGGCGGTCGAGGAATTCGCCCCGGCTCGTCTCCTGCGCCTGGAGCCGATCGACGACTCTTGCCATCGACTGCGTCTCCAGCCAGCGGCCGCCGTCATGCACCTTGCGGATGCATTGCAGCACGAGGCGCGTGGGCATCTCCTTCAGCAGAATCCCCTCGACCCGCAGGCGCATCGCCTCGACGGCGTCCTCGTCCTCGATGCTGCCGACGAAGAAGACGCAACGGGTGCCCAGATCCTCGGCACGCAGGGTACGCAGCAGGTCGAGCCCCCCGACGTCGGGAAGATTCAGGCTGGTCAGCAGCACGTCCGGACGTTGGTTTCGAAGCGCCTCCAGCGCCTCGGTGCCGGTGCTGCAACTGGCCAGGATGTCCATGTCGGATTCGTCCGCGATCAGCGTCCGCAGTCCTTCGAGCACAATCGGATGGCCATCCGCGAGGACGATGCCGATGCTCATAGCGTGAAGTCTCCTTGCCGTCGGCCCTTGGGCCATCCTCCAAGCGGAGTGCTCGTACACAGCATGCCGGGACGGGAGCCGAAAGTGCTTCGGTATCCGCCGGAAGCACCTCGGCGCCGCGACATTTTTGTGATCATTATCGAAGTATATATGCAATTGTCACCGTACTGCACCCAATGATCGGAAAGATATCTAAGGCATCAGGCAATTCATGGCCTAGCCTCGATAAGCCTTTTGCAGGCACCCTCGCCGCAAGGGCTGGCCTCCCCCACCGCCAGCCCAAACCCCCTGTGGGAAGCGAGCCCTCTCGGCGACCCAGCCCCGGACCCCCGCCCCGCCCAGAAAGCGGGCCTCCCACACCGCCAGCCAAAGCCCCTGTGGGAGGCGAGCCCTCTCGGCGATTCGCCGCCGGAAAACCCATCGGCCAGAGGCTGGCCTGCTACCCCTTGGATGGCAACGCGCCGGTGTTTTTCTCCGCTTCCATCGTGGTGGTCAACATCTGTCCATCGCGGATTGTTAATATGTGGACCTGATAACCACCGAGTAGGACGCGATATGGCCAACCCTCGCCCCACTCCACGCCGACCGGTGATCCTGATCATCATGGACGGCGTGGGCGTCAACCCGAGCAAGGTGAACAACGCCTATGCCGAGGCCGACACGCCGCGCCTGGACGAGTACCTGTCCACGCAGCCCCACACCACGCTGGACGCCTGCGGCCGGGCGGTCGGCCTGCCCAATGGGCAGATGGGGAATTCCGAGGTGGGGCACCTGACACTGGGCGCGGGCACCATCGTGCGCCAGGATCTGGTGCGCATCGACGACGCGATCGAGGACGGCAGCTTCCATCACAACGATGCGCTGGTCAGCGCGGCCTCCGCGGCCCGGTCCAGGAATCAGCCGCTACACCTGATCGGCCTGGTCTCCGACGGCGGTGTGCACAGCCATATGCGGCACCTGCTGGCGCTGATCGACATCTGCCGTGAGCAGGAGGTCCGGCCCGTCGTGCACATGATCACCGACGGACGCGACACGCCACCGCGCTCCGCGATGAACTACCTGCCGGACCTGGAGCAACGACTCGAAGCGGCCGGGGGCCATATCGCCACCGTCTGCGGCCGCTACTACGCGATGGATCGCGACAAGCGCTGGGAGCGTACCGAGCGCGCCTTTCGCGCCATCGCCTTTGCGGAAGGCGAGACGGCGGAGAGCGCGCGTGCCGCGATCGAGAACGCCTACGAGGCGGGCGAGACCGACGAATTCATCAAGCCGCGCATCGTCGGCGAGCCGGCCCCGCTGAGCAGCGACGCCGTGTGCATCCTGTTCAACTTCCGCAACGACCGCCCACGCCAGCTGACCGCAGCCCTCGCGATGGAAGACTGCACCGGCTTCGACCGGGGCGATTTCCACCCGGTTTTCGTCACCTGCCTGACCGAGTACGAACCCCGGTTCCTGGCTCCGATCGCGTTTCCCCCGGAACGCCCGGGCACCACTCTCGGCGGGGTCATTGCGGCCGCCGGCATCCCGCAGTTCCACTGCGCGGAGACCGAGAAATACGCCCACGTGACCTTCTTCTTCAACGGCGGCGGCGAGCAGCCACTCGCCGGCGAGGACCGCGTGATGGTGCCCTCGCCCAGCGTGGACACCTATGACCAGCAGCCGGAGATGAGCGCACGCGAGGTCGCCGACGAGACCATCGCCGCGATGGAAAAGGGGCGCTACGGGTTCATCCTGGTCAATTTCGCCAACGGCGACATGGTGGGACACACCGCGATGCGGGAACCACTGATCAAGGCGGTGGAAACCCTGGACACGCAGGTCGGGCGGGTCCTGGATGCGGCCAAGGCCCAGGGGTACTCGGTGATCCTGACCGCCGATCACGGCAATTGCGACGAATACGTCGACCCGGTGACCGGCGAGCCGCATACCCAGCACACAAACTATCCGGTCATGTGCATGGTGATGGACAGTTCGCGCTGGCGCCTGGGCACCGGCGGCGGCCTCGCGGATGTTGCGCCGACCGTGCTCAAGCTGATGGGCGTGCCGCAACCGAAGACCATGGGCGGGCACAGCCTGTTGCTGGAAGAGATTCCGGAGAATGTGTAACCCCGAGGTGATCGGCGGACATTCCCGGACTCGTTGCACCGTCCTCTGCTACATTCAGCGTGTGAATACTGGAAGCCTGCACTCGATGGGTAACCTTTCCCGGCCCGGGTTGCGACGCTCGGAAGGGGGCTGGTTGCCTTGACTCCGACATCTGCCGCGCTGCTGCCGCGCCTGGTCAGCCTGCTCCTGCTGCTGGCGCTGGCTGTGGTTGCGGCCCGCTTGACCTGGCAATTCATTGAGCCGGATGTTCGCCCCCCCGTCACCATGGAAATCCGGGCGGAGCGTGCTGCGCCCGTCGCCGCCGATGCGCGGACATCGCCGCTGGCGGGCATCGCCGACCTGCCGCTGTTCGGGGTTTTGGGGGAACGCGTCGAACCCACCCCGGTCGTCGCACCCGAGACCCGCCTCCGCCTGAGGCTGGTCGGACTCGTGGCCGCCGACGATCCCGATGGGGGGCGCGCGATCATCGTCGAGAACAGCAGGCCGGAGCGGTTGTATGCCCCAGGCGACCCCGTCGGCGGCGGCGCGGCACGACTCCACCAGATCCATGTCGACCGGGTGATTCTGCAACGTGACGGCGGCTACGAGACGCTGCGACTGCCGCGCGCCGATGGCTCCGCGGCCGCGAGCGGGGCGGTGGCCCAGCCCGCCCGCGCCGCGGTCCGTACGCCCGACCCTTCCGCGGAAGGCCCGCGGATACAGCGCTCCGAGTGGTTGTCCGACCCCGAGCGGCTGCTGCAGGCCGTTCGTGCGCGGCCGGTGATTCGCGACGGCTTCCTCTATGGACTGGAGGTCCGGCCCACACGCAATGCCCGAGAGTTCCAGCAGGCCGGACTTCAGCCCGGGGACGTGCTAACGTCGGTGAACGGGGTACCCTTGTCCTCCATCCAGGACACCGATGAGCTGTTCCGGGATCTGGCCGGCCAAAGCCAGATCGATGTCGTGGTCGAACGAGATGGCCAGGCCGTGCCGCTCAGTGTCCAACTGATCGATTGAGAACCACCATGCTGCGCCGAATCCTGCCCTTCTCACTCCTGGTCGCTGCGCTGTGGCTGGTCTTCGTGCCGGCCCAGGCAGACAACCTGACCCTGAACCTGCGCGATGCCGAAATCCAGACGCTGATCGACCTGGTCGCCGAGGAAACCGGCACCAATTTCATCGTGGATCCGCGGGTGCGGGGGCGCGTGAGCGTGGTCTCGGGCCGGCCGGTCGCGCGCGACGAACTCTACGACCTCTTTCTCGGAGTGCTCAAGGTCTACGGATTCGCGGCGGTACGGGGCGAGGCAGCGACCAAGATCGTACCCGATGTACAGGCGAAACAGGCCGAGGTTCCCAATCTGTTCGCGGATCAGCGGCTGCGTGACGACGACATCGTGACCCACGTGATCCAGACCGAACACGTGAGCGCAGCCCAGCTGGTCCCCATCCTGCGCCCGCTCGTGCCCCAGGGGGGGCATCTGGCGGCCGCGACCGAGACCAATGCCCTGCTGGTGTCGGACACGGCCGCGAACGTGCGCCGCATCCGCGACCTGGTCGCACGCATCGACCAGCCTGCAGCCGACGGTTTCGAGGTGATCCAACTGCGCCACGCGAACGCCGGCAGCCTGGCGACAAAGCTGCGCGAGCTGGAGACCGCCCAGACCGAGGGGCAGCCGGCGCGATCCCGGGTCCGGATACTCGCCGACGAGCGCGCCAACGCCATCATCCTCTCCGGCGACGTCGAGCGCCGGCTACCGCTGCGGGCACTGATCACGCAACTGGACACCCCGGTGGCGGTAGGCAACACGCAGGTACACTACCTGCGCTACGCCCAGGCCGAAGATGTGGTTGAAGTCCTGCGCGGCATCGCGGAAACACGCGAAGCCGCGGAACGCGGGGCCGACGCGCGCTCCGGGTCCGGGGGATCGGTACGCATCCAGGCGCACCAGAGCACCAACTCCGTGGTCATCTTCGGCGCCCCGGAAGACACCCGGGATTACGCCGAGGTCATCCAGAAACTGGACATCCGGCGGGCCCAGGTCCTGGTCGAGGCCGTGATTGCGGAGGTATCGACCGAGCACGCGCGCCAGCTCGGCGTGCAGTGGGCGGCGGGCTCACCCAGCTCCGGCGTCGGTCTGATCAACTTCGACCGCGACGGTCGCGGACTGCTCCGACTCGGGGCCGGGCTGCGGGGGTTCCTTGACGGAGACGTGGCCGCGCCGCCGAACCCCGGGGACGGCCTGTCGCTGGGCGCCTTCGGGAGCAGCGGAAGCACCCAGATCGCGGTATTGATCAGTGCGCTGCAGGGCGACAGCTCGAGCAATATTCTGTCGACGCCCAGCCTGTTGACACTGGACAATGAGGAGGCCGAGATCGTGGTGGGCCAGAACGTGCCGTTCATCGTCGGCCGGTCGATCGAGGATTCCGGACAGGCCTTCGACACCATCCGCCGCGAGGATGTCGGGGTGAAGCTGCGCGTGCGCCCGCAGATCAATGAAGGCAACGCCATCCGTCTCGAGATCGAACAGGAGGTCTCGCAGATCGCGCCCGGGGCCAGTGCCGCGGCGGACCTGATCACCAATACCCGCTCCCTGCGCACCCACGTCATGGTCGATGACGGCGAAATGCTGGTCCTCGGCGGGCTGATGGACGAGCAACGCGTGGAGACCCGGGATCAGGTACCGGGGCTGGGCGACATCCCGGGAATCGGCCGCCTGTTCCGCTACAACAGCGAGCGCCTGGAGAAGCGCAATCTGATGGTCTTCCTGTACCCGCGCATCGTCCGCACCAACGCCGCCGGTGCCGAACTGACCAGCGAGAAATACAGCTTCATCCGGCGCGAGCAGTTGCTGGAGGCCGAGCGCGGAAACCGCAGCCTTGGCGCCCTGAGCCCGGCGCTGCCGGAATGGGAGCAACTCACCTATCTCCCGCCCCCGTTCGGAAAGGTGAATGCGCTCGCGACCGAACCCCGGTTCCCCGGGCAGCCATGAGCGCCCTGCCGGACCCCGAAACGATGACCGTCAATGCCGGCGCCAGCGATCCGCTGAGCCCCGGCTACGGCTTCTCGCGGCG